>NZ_JBSGVQ010000008.1:0-204066 GCF_053608525.1 Nocardia sp. NPDC055029 | reverse complement strand
GTGCACACACAGGACGCTCGTCGTGTTCGCCGCCTCGAGGCCCCGACCACCCCGAGCCGACAGGCACTTACCCCTTCCGTCGGGGTTAGCCGTTCCTGCGGCGTGCAAACCACGACAAACACATGAGCCGGGTCGCAGCAGCGACCCGGCTCACATGGTGAAGGCTGTTGTGCGTCAGAACCTGGGGTGGTCGCCCAGCAGGACGGCACGCGGCGCGGCGACGTCGGCGGCCTTCTTGACCTGGCCCAGGGTCCAGCAGTCGATGTGGCGGGCGGTGAGCACCGCCAGCGCGCGATCGGCGTCCTCGGGCGCGACGATCGCGACCATGCCGACGCCCATGTTGAACGTCTTCTCCATCTCGGCCCGCTCGACGCGACCGCGCTGGGCGATCATCTTGAACACCGGCGCCGGGTTCCAGGTGCCACGGTCCAGCTCGGCGACCAGGCCCGCGGGCAGCACGCGCGCCAGGTTGGCGGCCAGACCGCCACCGGTGACGTGCGAGAAGGTGCGCACATCGGTCTCGGCGATCAGCGCCAGGCAGTCCTTGGCGTAGATGCGGGTCGGCTCGAGCAGTTCCTCACCGAGGGTGCGGCCGAACTCCTCGACGTAGCCGGTCAGCGACATCCGGTCGATGTCGAGCAGGACCTTGCGGGCCAGGCTGTAGCCGTTGGAGTGCAGGCCCGAGGAACCCATCGCGATGACGACGTCACCGGGGCGCACACGGTCGGGGCCGAGCACCGAATCAGCCTCGACGACACCGACGCCGGTGGCGGACAGGTCGTAGTCGTCCGGGTCCATCAGGCCGGGGTGCTCGGCGGTCTCGCCGCCCAGCAGCGCGCAACCGGCCTTGATGCAACCCTCGGCGATGCCGGAGACCAGCTCGGCGACCTTCTCCGGGATGACCTTGCCGATGGCGATGTAGTCCTGCAGGAACAGCGGCTCGGCGCCACAGACCACCAGGTCGTCGACGACCATGGCGACCAGGTCGAGGCCGACGGTGTCGTGCTTGTCCAGCGCCTGGGCGACGGCGATCTTGGTGCCGACGCCGTCGGTGGACGCGGCGAGCAGCGGCTCCCGGTATCCGCCCTTGAGCGCGAACAGACCGGCGAAGCCGCCGATGCCGCCCTGCACCTCGGGTCGGCTGGCCTTCTTCGCCAATGGTCCGAACAATTCGACGGCGCGGTCACCGGCTTCGATGCTCACGCCTGCCGCAGCGTAGGAAGCGCCTGCACCGCTGGGTGTCTGTTCAGTCATTGTGGGGGAAAGCTCCAAACCGAATCGGCGGATAGATGCCTAGTAACTCTAAGTGATCCGCCGGTTCAGCTGTCGTGCGGCTCCTAGCTCATTGTTCCAGCTCGGTGGCCAGTGCGGGTGATTTGCACCGGTCGGCGGCGTTCTCCGCCCGGCGGCTGCGCTGTTGCACAGGATCCGGTACCGGAACAGCGGCGACGAGGCGGCGGGTGTACTCGTGCCGGGGGTTGCGCAGAATCTGCTCGTTGTCGCCTTCCTCGACGCAGGTTCCGTCGCGCAGGACCATGATCCGATCGGCGAGCTGGTCGACGACGGCGAGGTCGTGACTGATGAACAGACACGCCCACCCGCAGCCGCGCTGCAGATCGGCGAACAGCTCGAGTACCGCCGCCTGCACCGAGACGTCGAGCGCGCTCGTCGGTTCGTCGGCCACGAGCAGGTCGGGATCGAGTACCAGCGCTCTGGCCAGGCTCACCCGTTGTCGCTGGCCGCCCGACAGCTCGTGCGGATAGCGGTTCTCGGTGCCCGCGGGCAGCCGCACGTCGTCGAGCATGTGCCTGACCCGCTCGCGGATGCTCGCGCGATCACCGACGCCGTGCACGACGAGCGGTTCGGCCACGCACTCGCCGACGGTCAGGCGCGGGTTCAGCGACCCGGCCGGGTCCTGGAACACGAAACCGAAGCGCCGCCGGATCGGCCGCAGCTTGCGCTGGGACAACTCGGCGATGTCCTGTCCGCGAATCAGCACCCGCCCCGAGGTCGGCCGCTGCAGCGCCGCCACGCACCGCCCGATGGTCGACTTGCCCGACCCGGACTCGCCGACCACACCGAGGGTCTCCCCCGGCCGGATCCGCAGGCTGACCCCGTCGACGGCCCGGAACGCGGGCCGCCCGAACGGTCCGGGGAACTGCACGACCAGATCGCTGACATCGAGCACCGGCTCGGCATCCGGATCGATCACGGGCCGCTCGATGGTCGCCGCCCCCAGATGCGGAACAGCGTCGAGCAGCGCCCTGGTGTACTCGGCGCGCGGGCTGGCGAACAGCTCGTGCACCGGCGCCTGCTCGACGACCTCACCCGCCCGCATCACCACCACCCGATCGGCCAGGTCGGCGACGACACCCATGTTGTGGGTGATCAGCACGATCGCGCTGCCGAGCCGGTCGCGCAGATCGCGCAGCAGTTCCAGGATCTCGGCCTGCACCGTCACGTCCAGCGCCGTGGTCGGCTCGTCGGCGATGATCACCTTGGGTTCGCACGCGATGGCGATGGCGATCATCACGCGTTGCTTCTGCCCGCCGGAGAGCTGATGCGGGTAGTAGTCGACCCGGTGCTCCGGATCGGGCAGCCCGACCGTGCGCAACAGCTCGATCGCCTTGGCGCGCGCGTCTTTCCGGCCCATCCCGCTGTGCGCGCGCAATGCTTCGCAGATCTGGAAGCCTGCGGTGAACAGCGGGTCGAGCGCGCGGGCTGGCTCCTGGAAGATCATGGAGACCTCGCGGCCGCGCAACGCGGTCAGCTGCTTCTCGGTCATCGCGGTCACCGCGCGGTCACCGATGCTGACCAGCCCGCGCACCTGCGCGGTGTGCGGCAGCAGCCCGATCGCGGTGCGCGAACTCACCGACTTTCCGGATCCGGACTCGCCGACGATGGCGAGCACCTCGCCGGGAAACACCTCGTACGACACAGTGCGCACGGCCGCGACGGGCCCGCTGTCGGTCGCGAAGGTCACCGACAATCCGGCGACCGACAGTGCGGGCGTGCGGGTTTCAGTCATCGACCGTCTCCTTCTCTTCGACCGTGGTGACCGCCCGGCGCGTCCGCAACAGCGGGTTCAGCGTCTCGTCGATGCTCTCCCCGACCAGCGTCATCCCGAGGACGACGAGCACGATCGCGGTGCCGGGGAAGATGGAGGTCCACCAGATCCCGTTGGACACGTCGTTGAGCGCCTTGTTCAGGTCATAACCCCATTCGGCCGCCTGGGTCGGTTCGATGCCGAACCCGAGGAAGCCGAGCGCGGCCAGCGTGAGAATGGCGTCGGCGGCATTGATGGTGATGATCACCGGCAGCGACCCGGTGACATTGGACAGGATGTGCCGGAACATGATTCGCGCCGTCGACGCACCGGTGACCCGCGCCGCGTCCACATACGGTTCGGTCTTCACCGCCACCGTCGCGTTGCGGACGACCCGGAAGTATTGCGGCACATACACCACCGTGATCGCGATGGCCGCCGACAGCATCCCGCCGAGACTGCTCGACGTCCCGCCCGCGACGACGATCGACACGACGATGGCGAGCAGCAGCGACGGGAACGCGTAGATGGCGTCCATGACCAGCACCAGCACCCGGTCCACCCACCGCCCGACGTACCCGGACAACAGCCCGAGCGGCACGCCGACCAGCAACGAGAGCACCACCGCGATCACGATCACCAGCAACGCCGTCCGCGCACCGAACAGCACCCGGGAGAACACGTCCTCGCTGCGCACCGAGGTACCGAACCAGTGCTCGGCCGACGGCGGCTGCTGCGACACGAAAGCCACACCGTCGGAAGAGTTCTGGGCGAGACCATAGGGGGCGAGCAGCGGCGCGAACACCGCGACGAGCACGAACACCGCGACCAGAACCAGCCCCGTGATGAGCGTGACCCGTTGCAGTCCAGCGGTCTTCGTCAGGAGATCGGCGCCCGGCAGGCGCCGCCTTGTGACGGTTGCCGTGCTCATCAGAACCTCACCCTCGGGTCGATCAGCGCGACGATCGCGTCGACGACGAAGCTCATCACCGCGACCACCAGTGCGATGAACGCGACAATGCCCTGCACCGCAATGAAATCGCGCGCCCGCAGATACTCGGCGAGCTGATAGCCGAGGCCTTTCCACTCGAAGGTGGTCTCGGTGAGCACCGCGCCGCCGAGCATCATCGCGATGCACATGCCCATCACCGTGATGATCGGGATCAGCGCATTGCGCACCGCGTGCCGCCCGGTGACCACGCGCGAAGACAACCCACGCGCCCGCGCCGCCTCGACGAAATCGCTGCGCAGCGTCTGGATCAGGTTCACCCGCACCAGCCGCAGGAAGATGCCGCCGGTGAGCAGCCCCAGGGCGAGGGCGGGCAGCACCGCGTGTTCGAGCACGTCGAGCACATAGGACGGGTCACCGTAGAGGATCGCGTCGACGATCAGGATGTTCGTCTTCGGCGAGACATGTTGCAGCGCGAGCTCGACATCGGTGCTGGCCCGCCCGCCGACCGGGAACCAGCCAAGCCACACCGAGAAGATCAGCTTGAACAGCATGCCGACGAAGAACACCGGGGCCGCGTAGGCCAGCACCGCCGAGAACCGCAGCACCGCGTCCGAGGTCGAATCCCGGTGTGTCGCCGCGTATCTGCCCAGCGGCACGCCGACGGCGAAGGCGACGACCAGCCCCCAGAACACCAGCTCGAACGTGGCAGCGCCGTAGGTGATCACCACCTCGCTGATCGCCTGGTTGTCCTGGGTCCGGCCGAAATCACCGTGCAGGAATCCGGTGATGTACTCCCAATATTGGACCAGTATCGGCCTGTTGAGCCCGGCCGCTTCCTTGCGCTGTTCGATCTGATCCTGGGTGAGCCGACCACCCATGGCCGCGCTGATCGGGTCGCCGATCACCCGCATCAGGAAGAACACCACCGTCACCAGCAACCACGCGGTCGGCAGAATCAGCAGCAGCCGAATCAGCAGGTACCGCAGCAAAGCCACCTGGCGGGAACCCCCGCCGCGCATCCACCCGAAACGCTGCGCCCGGATCAGCGATCCGGGCGCAGCGGGTACGTCACTCACTTGCTCAGTACCGTGAACCGGAACTTGAACGAGCCGTCGAGGGTCTGCTCGACACCGGCGACGCCGGGCTTGGACACCGCGACCTGCTTACCCGAGAGCAGCGGCAACGTCGGCAGATGGTTCTGCGCCAGGTCGGTCTGGATCTTCTGCAGCAGCTCGGCGCGCTTGGCCGGATCGGATTCGGTGGTCTCGGCGGTCAGCTGGGCATTGATGCCGGGGTTCTCGAAGTGCGACTGCAGGAAGTTGTTCGGCCCGAAGAACGGCGAGAGGTAGTTGTCGGCGTCCGGGAAGTCGGGGAACCAGCCGAACTGGTACATCGGGTAGCCGTCGGAGGCGCGTTCCTTCTGGTAGGTGACCCATTCGGTGGACTGCAGGTTCACCTTGAACAGGCCGGAGGCCTCGAGCTGCGACTTGACCGCGGCGTATTCCTCCGAGGAGCTGGAACCGTAGTGGTCCGGGTTGTACTGCAGGTTCAGCGTCACCGGAGTGGCGACCCCCGCGTCGGCCAGGAACTTCGCCGCCAGTGTCTTATCCGGCTTGGCGCCGTAGAGCTGCTTCAACGGCTCGGCCGCGCCCGTCATGCCTTGGGGCACATAGCCGTACGCGGGCTGATAGGTGTTCTTGTACACCGAGGAGGCCAGCGCTTCCCGGTCCACCGAGGACGCGAGCGCCTTGCGCACTGCCAGCTTCTGCTCGGGGGTGTTGCCCGGCATGGTGTTCATGTTGAACACGATGTAGCGCAGCTCGCCGCCGGGTCCGTCGGTGACCTTCACCTTGGAATCGGCACGGAGCGAGTCGATGTCGGTGGGCGTGAACGAGCGGTAGCCGACGTCGATGGCGCCGTTCTGCAGGTCCAGCTTCAGGTTGTCGGAGGTGGCGTAGTACTTGGTCGACACCGTGGTGTTCTTCGGCGTGCCGAGGATGCCCTGGTAGGCGGGGTTCGCCTGGTACTCGACCAGCTTGTTCTTGTCGTAGCTGGTGATCGTGTACGGACCCGAATAGCCCTTCGCCGCAACGACTTCCTCGTCGGTGGCCACCTTGTCGGCCGAGAACACCTTCTCGTCGACGATCGGGCCCGCCTGGGTCGGCAGGATGGTCGGGAAGGTCTGATCGTTGGCGACCTTCAGCGTGAACGCGACGGTGAGATCGTCGACCACATCGGTCTTGTCGAGATTACCGAGCAGCGAGGCGGGACCGTGCGGATCGTTGATCTTCAGCATCCGGTCGAAGGAGAACTTGACGCTCTTGGCGGTCAACGGATTTCCGTTGGCGAATGTCAGTCCGGATTTGATCTTGCACGTGTACACGGTTGGCGCGGTGAACTCGCACTTCTCCGCCGCATCGGGCTTGGGTGTGGTGTCACCGGGCGCGAAATTCAGCAGATACGAATAGATCTGGTTCTCCACCAGCAGCGAGCCGTTGTCGTAGGCGGCGGCCGGGTCGAGCGAGAAGATCTTGTCCGTGGTGCCGACGACCAGCCCCGCGCCGGAACCCGCCTCATCGGTGCGGCCCGAACCACAGCCGGCCAGCGCGGCGGCGACGACAGCCGCGACACCCACTGCGGCAACTTGTTTCGCGCGATTCTTGCGAACGCTCAGTGCACTGTTCAACATCAGATCCCATTCTCGAACGCCACGTCGGCGCCGCACCCGGATCACAGGTGCGACGACAACGCGGTGAGCTAGCGATATAACGGGGGACCGTACAGGCGAACCATTACCGCCCAGTATCAATTCGTGCGAAAAATTGCGGGTATGTTATGAACTAATCTTACGAAATTATCGGTTACCGGAATTACTTGCGTACACAACACAAAAAGGGCCGATCAGGTTTATCCTGACCGGCCCTTCTGCTGACGATGCGCGGCGCTACGGCCTGCTCAACGCATCGGCGTTGACGTTCTCGGCGAGCAGCTTCGCCTCCGGCTTGCCCGAGAGCATCCCCTCGAGCACGTTCTTGCCGATGGCGGCCTCCTGCGGCAGCGGGATCGGGTAGTCGCCGGTGAAGCAGGCGGTGCACAGCCTGCTGGCCGGCTGCTCGGTGGCGGCGATCATGCCCTCGGTCGAGATGTAGCCGAGGGTGTCGGCGCCAATCGAACGGCGCACGTTCTCGACCATGTCGTCGTAGCTGTCGTCGGCGCCCGCGCCGTTGGCGATCAGCTCCGCGCGCGAGGCGAAGTCGATGCCGTAGAAGCAGGGCCACTTCACCGGCGGCGAGGCGATCCGGACGTGGATCTCGAGCGCACCGGCTTCGCGCAGCATGCGGATCAGCGCGCGCTGGGTGTTGCCGCGCACGATCGAGTCGTCGACGACGATGAGCCGCTTGCCGCGGATCACCTCGCGCAGCGGGTTGAGCTTGAGCCGGATACCGAGCTGGCGGATGGTCTGGCTCGGCTGGATGAAGGTTCGGCCCACGTAGGCGTTCTTCATCAGGCCCTGGCCGTAGGGGATGCCGGAGCCCTGCGCGTACCCGACCGCGGCGGGCGTGCCCGACTCGGGCACCGGGATCACCAGATCGGCCTCGACCGGGCTCTCCTTGGCCAGCTTGCGGCCGATCTCCACGCGGGTCGAATGCACCGAACGCCCGGCGATCGTGGTGTCGGGGCGAGCCAGGTACACGTACTCGAAGACGCAGCCCTTGGGCTCGGGGTTGGCGAAGCGCATCGAGCGCACGCCGTCGGAGTCGATCGCGAGCAGCTCGCCCGGCTCGATCTCACGGACGAACGCGGCGCCGACGATGTCGAGCGCGGCGGTCTCGGAGGCGACGACCCAGCCCCGGTCGAGCCTGCCGAGCACCAGCGGGCGCACGCCGTGCGGGTCACGCGCGGCGTAGAGGGTGTGCTCGTCCATGAAGGTCAGGCAGAACGCGCCGCGCAGCTGCGGCAGCAGTTCCATCGCGGCCTGCTCGATGCTCGAGTCCGCCGCGGCGTGCGCCAGCAGGGCGGTGACGATGTCGGAGTCGGAGGTCGCGCCGGTCATCTGCGGGCGGCCGTCGATCACGCCCGCCCCGATCAGGCCGAGTTCGCGTGCGCGCCCGGCCAATTCGGCGGTATTGACGAGGTTGCCGTTGTGGCCCAGCGCCAGGCCGGAACCGACGGCGGTGGTGCGGAAGATCGGCTGCGCGTTCTCCCAGGTGACGCCACCGGTCGTGGAGTAGCGGCAGTGTCCGACGGCGATATGACCGGGCATCGCGCCGAGGGTCTGCTCGTCGAAGACCTGACTGACCAGGCCGAGATCCTTGAAGACCAGAATCTGCGAGCCGTCGGAGACGGCGATACCGGCCGCCTCCTGCCCGCGATGCTGCAGCGCATACAGGCCGTAGTAGGTGAGCTTTGCTACGTCCTCGTCGGGAGCCCAGACGCCGAAAACGCCACACTCCTCGCGGGGCTCGTTCTCGGGCTCGTGGGGGTCATTCACCGTTTGCTCCCTGTTCGGGCGGGCTGGGGGCACCCGTCATTCTACGGGTGAATACAGGCACGTAGTACGCGCGCTCGCATCCCGGCAGCAATCTCCTGTTCGCGTACCCACCGATAAGCCGTCGTGAGCTGTTACCGTGCGCAAGGTGACAACGGACGACAGCGGGCACGAAGCAGCCGGTGATGCCGGTTCGGATAGTGAAAACGCCAGGTCGGAGCGAAAAGATTCCGGACAGGCACCGACCGGCGAAGCGATATTCGCCACACCCGCGCCCGATCGGCGTCACTGGTCCCACATCGTGGTCATCCCCACGCTGGTGCTCACGGCGCTGACCGCGCTGCTCGGCGTGATGTACCTCGGCTATGTCGCCGATCCGGAGGAGAACCTGCACGATTTCCCGATCGCGCTGGTCAACCTGGATGTCGGCGATGTCACCGGCTCCGGCGACCAGCAGAAGCGGGTCGACTACGGCAAGCAGGTCGCCGACGGGCTGGTCGCGAACGTGCCAGCCGACAAGGTGAATCTGCGCGTCGTCGGCAAGGCGGAGTCCGAACAGTTGCTGCGCAACGCGCAGGTCTACGGCGCCATCGTCATCCCCGGTGACTTCAGCAAACGTCTGGGCATTCTCGGTGCGGGCAGCATCGTGGCCGGCGAGATGGAACGGCCGATCATCACCGTGCAGACCAACCCGGGGATGGGCGCGTTCGGCGTGCAGATCGTGCACCGCATCGGCGACCAGGCACTGGCCGAGGTGAACAAGCAGGTCGGCACCCAGCTGACCGATCAGGTGAAGGCCACCCTCGCGCAGACACCGGAGGGCGCGCCGGTGCCCCAGGTGTCCGGCGCGGCGACGCTCACGTTGGAGAGCCCGGTCGAGGTGGTGTCCCAGCAGTTCCGCCCGCTGCCCAGTGGCTCCGGCGAGGGCTTGACCGCGTTCTTCTACGCCCTGCTCCTGCTACTGGCAGGCATGGTCGGCGCGATGGTGATCCACACGATGGTCGACGCCCAGCTCGGCTTCGTCCCCACCGAATACGGCCCCTGGTTCGTCCACTACCCGACGGCCTCGATCTCCCGCTTCCACACCCTGCTCCTCAAATGGGGTGTGATGACGCTGGCCTCGGTGGTCATCTCGGGAGTCTTCATGCTCTCGGCGAAAATCGTCGGCATGCCCATCGGCAACCCCCTCGCGCTGTACCTGTTCTCGGTCCTGGCGATGATCGCGGTCGGCTGGACCGGCCTGATGACCCTCGCCGCCTTCGGCAGCGCGGGCCTGCTGATCAACCTGATCCTGTTCGTCATCCTCGGCCTGCCCTCCTCCGGCGGCACCGTCCCGATCGAAGCCATCCCGCCCCACATGGCCTGGCTCGCCGAATTCGAGCCCATGCACCAGGTCTTCCTCGGCGTCCGCTCCATCCTGTACTTCGAGGCCAACTACGAGGCAGGCCTCGACCGCGGGATCTGGATGTCCCTGCTCGGCATCGCGATCGCGGTGATCGGCGGCGTCACCATCACCCGCTACTACGACTACAAAGGCCTGCACCGCAAGAACTCCGACGCCTGAGCTGCTCACCCGGAAGCCGCGTCGCTCCCCTTCCCCGGCAGCGGCACGATCGGCAGCCATCCGGCGATCTCCCCCGCCCGCATCCCCGACACCGACAGCGCCCCGGACTCCACTGCCGCATCGAAGTCCAGCAGCCCGGTAGCCAGCAACAACCAGGTCCGCGGATCGGTCTCCACCACGTTCGGCGGCGTCCCCCTGGTATGCCGCGGCCCCTCGATGCACTGCACCGCCACGAACGGCGGCACCCGCACCTCCACCGAATGCCCCGGCGCGTCAGCGGCCAGCGCCCTGGCCGTCCCCCGCACCGCCGCCGCGATCTCGGCCCGCCCTGGCGCCCCCACCGCCGCATCCCGCAACCACTCCCCCACAGCCCACACCGCCGCCCGCACCTGCGCGGGATCGACCACATTCCGTCCTGCCATACCCACGACGCTACCGACCTCCGGCGATCCCCAGCATCGCAGCCGATTGGCCTGCCGGGCGCATGATCACCAGGCGATGAGGGATTTTCGCTCTCGGTTGCTGCGTCACCGCGAAACTACGGATCGGCCCGGACGCGGGGTCAGCCGCGTCCGGCCCGCAGTGCGTCGATGCGCAGGTCGAGGTACTCGCGCATCATCTGGCGGGCGTCGGCGCCGCCGAGGAGGGCCAGGCGTTTGGTGTGGGCCAGCAGGAGCAGGCCGGAGAGGTGGGCCAGGACGTCGGCGGTGATGACGCGGGCTCGTTCCTCGGTGGCGCCGAGTTCCATCGCCGCGGAGACGATCGGGGCGAGGCCGGACAGCATGGCGGCGTTGAGGCCTGCGTTCAGTTCGGCGCCGAGGCCGTGGGGGCGGACGCCGCCGCGGAAGAGATAGAAGCCCAGGTCGAGGTCGCGGGGGTTGCCGTCGTAGAAGTCGAAGAAGGCCAGGCCCGCGGCTCGGAAGCGGGCGGCGGGGTCGTCGAGGACGGTCGCCGCCGCTACCTCGGCCGAGAGTCGCTCCAGGGATTCGCCGAGCAGGGCGGCGTAGATGTGCTCCTTGCTCGGGAAGTACGCGTAGAGGGCGCCGGGGGTATAGCCGGCGGCGGTGGCGATGGCCCGGATATTGGCCGCGTCGACGCCGTCTTCCTCGAAGATCGTCCTGGCCGCGCGCAGGATGATCGCGCGTTTCGCCTCGGCGATCTCGTCTCGGCGCCCCGCCCGGCTCGATGCGGCCACTGGTCCCCACTTCCCTTCGATCGGGGACTCACGCTACATTCTGAACAACGTTCAGCACAGTGAACAACGTTCAGGAGGTGTTATGCCGAGCTCCATCGAGCCGCTGGAACCGACGACGCTGCGGTTGCGCAGCTGCGACGGTCTCACCCTGGTCGCCGACAGTTTCGGTGTGCCAGACGGCCCACTGGTCGTGATGCTGCACGGTGGCGGGCAGAACCGGCATTCGTGGAAGCGCACCGGCCGAGCGCTGGCGGCGGCGGGCATGCACGTCGTCGCGGTGGACGCGCGCGGCCACGGTGACAGCGACTGGTCACCGACGCGCGACTACACCCGCGACGCGATGGTCGGCGATCTGCTCACGGTGCTCGAGCAGCTCGGCGCGACGCCCGAGGCGGGCGCGGTCGTCGTCGGGGCCAGCATGGGCGGCATCACCGGCCTGCTCGCCACCGCGACGCCCGGCAGCGCGATCCGCGCCCTGGTGCTGGTAGACATCGTGCCCCGCTCGGAATCCAAAGGCGTGGAACGGGTCATGGACTTCCTCGGCAGGCACCGCGACGGCTTCGACACCCTCGACCAGGTCGCCGACGCGGTCGCCGCCTACCTCCCGCACCGCCCGCGCCCCGACAACGCCGACGGCCTGCTGCGCAACCTGCGTCAGCGCGAGGGCCGCTGGTACTGGCACTGGGACCCCGACCTGCTCACCGGCCTCGAGGACAACCCCCAGGCTCGCATCGCCGAGATGGAAGCCGCCGCCGAGGCGCTGACCATCCCGGTCCTGCTGGTCCGCGGCGGCAAGTCCGATGTGGTCAGCGACGAGGGCGCCGCCGCTTTCCTCGCCCTGGCACCGCACGCCCGCCTTGCCGAGATCACCGCGGCCGCGCACACCGCAGCAGGCGACGACAACGACGCCTTCACCGACGCGGTCGCGGGCTTCGTCGCTACTGCCTGAGCCGCTCGGCCCCGCCGCGGAGAACGCCGATGGCGGCTCCTGCGGCGAGGGCCATCAGCACGTCGGTGCCAGGTGGGGATTCACACCCCCTTGGGTGCCTATTTGCCGGACATTCGCTCGTCGACGATGGGAAGTACCCCAATCGCTCGCACGAGGAAGAACGGCTCTATGTCACTCGCACTCGACCAGGCACTTCTCGCAGGCACAGCCCCGCAAGCGGGCGAGCAGTCGGCACCGACCGTCCCCGTCATCGAGGCGATCGCGACCGGTGCGCCCAGCCTGGTCCTCGACCAATCCGACGCGGCGGACTGGATGGCTGGGCAATTCACCGATCCGGAGCAGCAGTCCCGGGTCAGGCGCATCTTCCGCAAGACCATGATCAACACCCGGCACTTCGCGGTCGACCCGCTGGAAGCCGGACTTCCCGGCGAACCAGCGACGATCCAGGATCGCATGCGCCTGTTCTACCGCCACGCCGTTCCGCTCGCGGTCGACGTGGCGCGGCGCGCACTCGACGGTGTCGACCCGGCCGACGTCGGGCTGCTCGTGTTCGCCACGAGCACCGGCATTATCGCGCCCGGCGTCGACGTCGCGGTCGTCGAGAACCTCGGACTGCCCCGATCGGTCGCTCGCCTGGTAGTCAATTTCATGGGATGCGCGGCAGCGATGAATGGAATTCGCGCCGCCTCGGACTTTGTCCGCGCCAACCCGGACAAGAAGGCGATGGTCGTGTGCATCGAGCTCAATTCAGTGCACGTCGTCCCCGTCGAAGGCGTCAACGACGCGGTCTCGCACAGCTTGTTCGGCGACGGTTGCGGCGCGGTCGTCATCGGGGCACACCCCGGAACGGAGCAGCCCGCCGCCGGGGCGATCGTCATCCGGGACGCCTTCACCCATTTGTTCGAGGGCACCGAAGACGGCATCGCGGTCGGCGTCACCCACGACGCCATCACGTGCGAACTGTCCGAGAACGTGCCCAAGTACATCTACGACGGCGTCGCTCCCGTCGTCGGAGACGTCCTGCGCCGCAATGGATTGCGGCAGTCAGACATCGATGTGTGGGCAATCCACCCGGGCGGGCCGAAGATCTTGCTCGAATCCGCGCGATCCCTCGGCCTAGCGCCGGAAGCCGCGGCGACGAGCTGGAGTGTGCTCGGTGAGTACGGAAACATGTCGAGCGTCTCACTGATCTTCGTGCTCGAACGAATCGCCGCCCAGGCGGGAAGGGACGAGCCGATCTCGACGGGCGTCGCGTTCTCGTTCGCGCCAGGAGTCACGATCGAGGGATTCGTCTTCGACGTTCACGCTTGATGGCGACAACGCCGTCGCTACTGCCTGAGCAATTCGATCCGCATCGCCGCGAGCGGGAGCAACGCTCCCCCGGCGTTGATCGCCAGATGCAGCAGAGCGGGCGCGGTCACGCTGCCGGTGTGCCTGCGCAACGCGCTGAAGACCAGACCGGCGAGCGTGGTGAGCGCGACAGTTCCCGGCACCGATTCGCCGGTGACCCGCGCGGGGCGGATGTGGCACAGCCCGAAGTCGAGCGCGCCCACCGCCGCGGCGACGCGCGGTTCGGCAATCTCGTCGAGCAGCGGATCGAGCGTGCCACGGAACACCGCTTCCTCGGCGAGCACCGTGCCCACCGGGATGTGCAGGGCGATCCATTCGAGGTGCGACGCCTCCGGCACCCGCTCGGCTACTTCGAGCGGCAGCCGACGCAACGCCGGAACCGCCAGCGCCGCACCATAACCGGCGAACACCAGCGCGGCACCCCCCGCTCCCCACCGGAACCCCCTGGCCGACAACCAGTTCGGACGCCCACCGAAGACCGCCGTGTAGCCCGCCGCGAACACGATGTTCGCCACCGTCCGGCCGCGCAACCGCAGATCGAGCGCAGGAAGTAACCGATTACTCCACAGCACCGGAAGTGCCAGCGCTACACCACGTCCGATACGACCGCGAACCGACGCCGACCATCGCCCTGCCCTCACTTGACCTGCCGCTCGTACTCGTCCGCGGATTCCAGTGCGGCACGGATACTTTCGACGACCTCCGCACTGACCCCCGGCGGCTCGGCCACGGCCAGCCAGCCGTCGAGCACCAATGACCCATACCGATGCCCATGCCCGTCGACAACCCCTTGCGCATTCGTGAGATCGGCCGTGACCTGCCAGAACGTCACGAACGGTGCCCACCGCATCTGCGTCGACACATCAGGGCCGCGCGGCTCGCTCAGCCAATCCGGCTGGGTGAAGATCAGGTCGGCGGACCACCACACGATCGGATCGGACGGGAGCTGCAGGTAGGCGATGCGCGGCTCACGCCACCGCTCCACCGACCCCAGATCGCCTGCGTCGTCGGCGAATCGGACGACCAGCCCGTCGGCATAGACCGGCGCCACCTCGGGCGACCCTGGATCACGCCGGTCGACGAACTGCCGCCACAGCCGATTCGAGTTCGGCGGCCCCACCCACAGCGCGCCGTCCACCTTCTCGCGCAGATCGGCGAGCCCGTCGAAGGCCTCCTCCGACCCCTGGGAACCCAGGCTCTCTCCGTACACGAACAGTTTCGGCCGCTGTCCCTCCGGCTGGGCCAGCCACCGCTGATACACCGCGTCGAACAGTTCCCGGCTGGCCGCGGCCGCCTTCTCCCGGTCGGAGAGGAACGACAGCACGCTGGGCAGATAGGAATACTGGGTGGCCACGATGGCCGTATCGCCCCCGTAGAGGTATTCGATCGCGCCCGCCGCCGTCGAGTTGACCCAGCCGGTGCCGGTGGTGGTCACCACCACCATGGCCTCGCGTTCGAAGGCCTTGGTCCGTTCCAGCTCGTCGACGGCCAGCTGCGCCGCGGTCTGCTCGCCGGTCACCGACTCCAACCCGACGTAGGCCCGAATCGGTTCCCGCGCAGGTTTTCCCGTCACCTCGGTGATGTCGTCGGCGCTCGGCCCGTTCGACACGAACCACCGTCCCTCGAAGCCCAGGGTCTCCCACGGCGCCAGCGAAGCAGGACTGCCCGAGCGCTCCGGTTTCGCGGGCTGCACCGCGAACTGCGACACCCGGTCGTTGCGCACGCTGAAGGCGGAGTTGGCCACGGCGAAGAACGCCCGCGAGGCCACCCCGTTGAAGATCGTCACCGCGAGAACGACGAGCACCAGCGCACCGGCGGCGGGCGCGAGCTCGCGCGGCACCCGCACCCAGCGATTGAGCTGGCGGGCCAGCACGAGCACCAGCACCCGCACGGTCCGGTAGGCGGCGACGACGGCTACCCCGACGGCCACGCTGAGCAGCCCGGTCCGCAGGTACGCGGTCGTGGTAGTCCCCGCCATCCCCATCAGCGAGGTGATCTCCCGCTGCCAGCGCGCCGACTGCACCAGCATCAGCGCCGCGACCAGCGCGCAGACGACCAGCACGGTCGCCTTGATCGCGTACCGCAGCCGGTCCGACGGGCTGGGAATCGGGATTCGCGCCCGCACCCAGCGCCGGAACGCCCACTCGAGCACACACCCGAGCCCGTAGCCGATGGCGGCGTTGATCCCGCTGATCAGGCCCTGGAACAGCCAGTCGCGCGGCACCAGCGACGGCGTGACCGACAGCGCGAAGAACAGCGTCGCCAAGACCAGGCCGGGGTAGTTGAGGTCGACGATGTCCTCGACGCGGCGCAGCACCCTGGCGCCGCGCGTACGCAGCGTCACGAGGGTCGAGCCTGTCGCGGACACCAAACCAGTATGGCTGGCCTGTTTCGGGGCGGCAGGGTGTTGTGGATGGCGGGTCGGTCACTTTCCGCCTGCGTTCGGCAACTACCCACCGCGCTCGAGTATTTTCACGCGCCCGCGCGAAACCCCCGGTCAGCATGCTTATTCCTATGAGCACACCCAATGCCAAGCCGAAGAACACCTCGGCCTACATGGCCCAGGCCGCGATCGCGTTCGCCGTCAGCCTGTTCGGGACCGGTGCCGGAATCGCCTACCTGCCCCTGGACGGCTGGCAGCGCGCTTTCCTGGCGATGTCGGGCCTGTTCCTGGTGACCAGCTGCTTCACACTCGCCAAGGTGGTGCGCGACCAGCAGGAGACCCAGTCACTGATCGGCCGGATCGACGAGGCACGGCTGGAACAGCTGATCGCCGAACACAATCCGTTCAAGTCGGTGTCCTGAGCGGATCGGGCCGGCGCCGATCGAGGGGTTCGGCGCCGCCCGGTCTATTTCAGCTGATGCTCGGTGGCCGCGGACTCGATGAGGAAAGACTTGATCCGCGCGGCCAATTCCGGTGTGTAGTCCGGTGGTTCGGCTACCGCGGCCCAGGCGTCGGGTACCACGTTGCCGTAGTTGTGCCCGTGCCCGTTCGACACCGTCTGCGCGCGTGGCAGATCCGCGGCGACCTGCCAGAACGTGACGATCGGATACCACGCCATCGCAGGCGACACATCGGGTCCGCGCTTCTCGGTCAGCCAGTCGGGTTCGGAGAACAGCAGATCCGGCGACCACCACACCACCGGATCGGACGCGTGCTGCAGGTAGACGATGCGCGGGTCGGTCCAGTTGTCCGACGGCCGGGCCAGCTGATCCGCGCTCGCGGCGAACCGCACCGAGAGCCCGTCGGCGTAGATCGGGGTGATCTCCTCGGTGCCGGGGTCGCGCCTGCGCACGAATTCCGACCAGAGCCGGTTGGAGTTGGGCGGGCCGACCCAGAGCACGCCGTCGGCGCGATTGCGGATATCGGCCAGCCCGGAGAACGCGCCCTCCGACCCCTGCGAGCCGAGGCTCTCGCCGTAGACGAGCAGCTTGGGCCTGGCGTCCTCGGGCAGCGCCGCCCAGCGCTCGTACACCTTGTCGAACAGCAGGCGGCCCATGGTCATCGACTTGTCCCGGTCGGACAGGAACGACAGGGCACTGGGCAGGTAGGAGTACTGGGTCGCCACCAGCGCGCTGTCTCCGCCGTACATCAGCTCGATCGACTCCGCGCTGGTCGAATCGACCCAGCCGGTTCCGGTGGTGCTGATCACCACCAGCACTTCGCGTTCGAAGGCCTTGGTGCGGTCGAGTTCGGCGACGGCCAGATCGGTCTGCGCCTCGAACCCGTCGGCCGATTCCAGCCCGGCGTACACCCGGATCGGTTCGCGCGCCGGCTTTCCGGTGACCTGCCCGATCGCCAGCGCGGTCGGTGCGTTGGACACGAACCACCGGCCCTCGGAGCCGAGGGTGTCCCACTTCGCCAGCGACTCCGGGCTGCCGGAACGTTCGGGCAGTGTCGGCTGGATCGCATGCGCCGAGGTGTGGCTGTTGCGGGCGCTGAACGCCGAATTCGCCACGGTGAAGAAGGTTTTCGCCAGGACGCCGTTGAACAGCAGCACCGCGGCCACGATCACGATGACCACGCCGAGCGGGCGCGCGACCGAGGCGGGAATCCGGACCCAGTGGTTCAGCCCGCGCGCCACGGCCCGCACGAGCCTGACCACGCCGCGCGAGATCCAGATCAGCAACCCGACCACCACCGCGCCGACCAGCACGGTGCGCGAATAACCCGAGCCGGAAACCGGTTCCATCCCCATCAGGTCGGTGATCTGGCGCTGCCAGTGCGCCGACTGGATGCTCATCAGGATCGCGAAGATCAGGCAGACCACCACGATCACGGACTTCACCGCGATCAAAGTCCAGCTCGGCCGCTCCGCCCAGCGCGCGGTGACCTGCTCCGGCAGGGTGATCCTCGGCACGACCCACCGGCGCCAGGCCCAGGCCAGCGCGCAGCCGAGGCCGTAGCCGATCGTCGCGTTGATGCCGCTGACCAGGCCCTGGAAGAACCAGTCACGCGGTAGCAGCGAGGGCGTCAGCGACCAGCAGAAGAACACCGTCGCCACGACGAGCCCGGTGTAGTTCGGATGAAAAAACCTCTCCGTCACGTGGATTCCACGGACGAAGAGGTTCTCACGAACAACGGGAGTGGAAGTCGAGCTAGTTTCCTCGATGATCAAGCTCGACTCCTCATCCGAAAACTCAGGCTGCGTCGATGGCGCCTGCTCGGGCGCCCTACGTGGTCACGCTCCGCTACCGCCTCCGGGCGCTGACCTCTCAGGCGGTGTGCGCTCCGAACAGCTTAGGCAGGGTGCCCTCGAACGCCTCGCGCAATTCGGCGAGTGTCACCGAGAACTGGCCCTGCACCTCGATCGAATCCGAGCCCTGGTCGACAACGCCGATCCGCGTCCACGGCAGCTGCCGCGCGTCGCACATCTTGGTGAAGCGGGTCTCCTCCGAGCGCGGCACGGCGACGAGCACGCGGCCCGCCGACTCCGAGAACAGCTCGACGAACGGGTCCGAACCCTCGGGAAGCACGATGCGGCAACCGGTCTCGCCCGCCAGCGCGGCCTCGACGACGGTCTGCGCCAGGCCACCCTCGGACAGGTCGTGCGCGGCGGAGATCATGCCGTCGCGCGAGCCCGAGGTGAGCACCTCCGAGAGCAGCTGCTCGCGGGCGAAGTCGACCTTCGGCGGCACGCCACCGAGGTGATCGTGCACGACCTGCGACCAGATCGAGCCGTCCAGCTCGTCGCGGGTCTCGCCGAGCAGGATCAGCGACTCGCCCGGCTCGAGGCCGAGGCCGGTCGGGATGCGGCGGTGCACATCATCGATCACGCCGAGCACGCCGACCACCGGGGTGGGCAGGATGGCGTCCTTGCCGGTCTGGTTGTAGAAGCTGACATTGCCGCCGGTGACCGGAATGCCGAGCGCCGCACAGCCGTCCGCGAGACCGCGCACGGCCTGCTGGAACTGCCACATCACGCCAGGGTCCTCCGGCGAACCGAAGTTCAGGCAGTTGGTGACGGCCTTCGGGGTGGCGCCGGTGGTGGCGACATTGCGGAAAGCCTCGGCCAGCGCCAGCTGCGCGCCGGTGTACGGGTCGAGCTTGGTGTAGCGGCCCGAGGCGTCGGTGGCCAGCGCGATACCGCGGCCGGACTCCTCGTCGATGCGCACCACACCGGCGTCGGCGTGCTCGGCCAGCACGGTGTTGCCGCGCACGTAGCGGTCGTACTGCTCGGTGATCCACTTGCGGCTGCACAGCTGCGGGCTGGCGATCATGGTCAGCAGGGTCTCGCGCAGCTCGTCGGCCGTCTTGGGCCGGGTGAGGGTCGCGGTGGTGTCGGCGATCAGCGCGTCCTGGTCCTCGGGACGCTGCACGGGGCGCTCGTAGACCGGGCCCTCGTGGGCGACGGTGCGCGGCGGCACGTCGACGACGGTCTCTCCGTGCCAGGTGATGACGAGGTGATCGCCGTCGGTGACCTCACCGATGACGGTGGCCAGCACGTCCCACTTCTTGCAGACGGCCATGAAAGCGTCCACGTTCTCGGGGGTGACGACCGCGCACATGCGCTCCTGCGACTCGCTCGACAGGATCTCGGCGGGGGTCATGTGCTTGGCGCGCAGCGGGACCTTGGTCAGGTCGATGTGCATGCCGCCGTCGCCCGCCGCGGCCAGCTCGGAGGTGGCGCAGGACAGCCCGGCGCCGCCGAGGTCCTGGATGCCGACGACGAGTCCGGCCTTGTACAGGTCCAGACAGCACTCGATGAGCACCTTCTCGGTGAACGGGTCACCGACCTGCACGGCGGGCAGCTTCTTGCGGCCGGTGCCGGTCTCCTCGCCGGAGAAGGTGTCCGAGGCGAGCACGGAGACGCCGCCGATGCCGTCGAGGCCGGTGCGCGCGCCGAACAGGATGATCTTGTTGCCCGCGCCGGAGGCGAAGGCCAGGTGCAGGTCTTCCACCCGCATCGCGCCCGCGCACAGCGCGTTGACGAGGGGGTTGCCCTGGTAGGAGGCGTCGAAGACGGTCTCGCCGCCGACATTCGGCAGGCCGAGGGAGTTGCCGTAGCCGCCGACGCCGCGCACGACGCCGTCGACAACGCGACGGGTGTCGGCCGCGTCGGCCGCGCCGAAGCGCAGCTGGTCCATGACCGCGATCGGGCGCGCGCCCATCGCCATGATGTCGCGCACGATGCCGCCGACGCCGGTGGCCGCGCCCTGATACGGCTCGACGTAGGACGGGTGGTTGTGGCTCTCGACCTTGAAGGTGACCGCCCAGCCGTCGCCGATGTCGACCACACCGGCGTTCTCGCCGATGCCGGCCAGCATGGAGGCCTTCATCTCGGGGGTCGTGGTCTCACCGAAGTAGCGCAGGTGCACCTTCGAGGACTTGTAGGAGCAGTGCTCGCTCCACATCACGGAGTACATCGCCAGTTCGGCGTCGGTGGGCCTGCGGCCCAGAATCTCCTTGATGCGGGCGTACTCGTCGTCTTTGAGACCGAGTTCCTTGTACGGCTGCGGAGCATCCGGGGTGGCTGCGGCGGTAGCGACGGTGTCGACCTGCAGTGTCACGGGAGACCAGGGTCCTTTCGGCCGGGGGAACTTGACTCCAGAGTCTAATGGTTGGCACCGGAGCGGCTTCGCCCCGCACTGCCCACTGGTGACCGACCTCGCACCCGGCCTGATCACACCTGCGCTTGGGGCGGGTCCGCACCCGTTAGTCTGACGCCGTGAACGAGAGTCCGGGGGTTGCCGAGCAGGTCGAGCCGCCTGTTCCCGCGCGGGACGCGGCGCCGAGTTCCACTCCTGCCGGGCCGTCGGAAAACCCACCGCACCCGGTCGACCGCGACCGGCAGCGCAAGTGGCTGGCCGCCTCGATCGCGTTGTTCGTGTTCTCCGCCGCGGTCGCGCTGCTCGCGCACTGGTGGCACGGGTTCATCGACCTGCAGGTTTACCGCAACGGCGCCCGCGTCTGGCTGGACGGCGGTGACCTGTACGGGCCGATGCCGCCGGTCTACGGGCTCGGCCTGCCCTTCACCTATCCCCCGCTCGCCGCGGCGTTCTTCGTGCCGCTGGCGTTGATGCCGCTGGTGGCCGCCGAGGTCTCCGTGCTGGTGACCTCGCTGGTGAGCCTGGGTATCGCGCTGTGGCTGGTGCTCGTCCGGATCCGTCCCGAGCTCGACCGGATCTCGGTGCTCACCGTGGTGATCGCCGGTCTCGGTCTGGCCCAGTACCTGGAGCCGGTGCGGCAGACCTTCAACTTCGGTCAGATCAATCTGATCCTGATGGCCGCGGTCACCATCGACATCCTGGTCCGCAAGCCGTTCTGGCCGCGCGGGATGCTGATCGGCATCACGGTGTCGATCAAGCTGATTCCGGCGGGCTATCTGCTGTATTTCCTGTTGCGCCGGGACTGGAAGGCCGCCGCCACCCTGGTCGTCTCGGCGGCGGGCGCGGTGGGCGTCGGCTTCCTGCTGTTCCCGAGCGATTCGGTCGAATACTGGTTCCACACCGTCACCGACACCGGCCGCATCGGCACCCCGTACTTCGCGGGCAACCAGTCGATCAAGGGCACGCTGTTCCGGCTCGGCATGGACGAATCGGTGGCCACCGGGCTGTGGATCGCGCTGTCGGTGCTGACGGTCGCGCTGGCCGCGGTGTGGATGTACCGGCTCATCGGCGCGGGCAGGGACGTCGCCGCGCTGCTGGTCAACGCCGCTGCCGTGCTGCTGGTCTCGCCGGTGTCGTGGTCGCATCACTGGGTGTGGGTGGCGCCGGCGCTTGTCGTCGCCGTCGACCAGGTCACGCGCCGCCGCTCCCGCGTGTTCACCGCCGTCGTCGCGCTGTTCACGGTGATGTTCATCGTCGGGCCGCAGTGGGTGCTGCCGCATTCCAACGGCAAGGAGCTCGGCTGGGCCTGGTGGCAGCAGATCATCGGCGCCAGCTACGTGTGGACGACCTTCGCGGTGATCGTGTACGCGGTGATCACCTACCGGCCGAACCGGAAAGCCTCCACCACACCGGAACCCGCCGCCGCCTGACACCGGTCAGCCGGCGCGCGTCTCCGGCCAGGAAGCGTGCCCGTCACTCGGCGCGGCCAAGCTCGCCCTCGCGCGGACTCTGCCAGCCCCGATCGGTGCCGAGTCCAGCCCGCGCGGGCTGCGCCGAGGCCGCTCAGTCGAGGGCGGCCGGGGTGAGGAACGCCGCCAAGGCCGCGGCGTAGGCGGGAACGTCCGCGGCGCCCATGAGTTCTCGGCACGAGTGCATCGCCAGCTGTGGTGCGCCGATGTCGACGGTGGACATGCCGGTGCGCGCCGCGGTCATCGGGCCGATGGTCGAACCGCACGGCAGATCGGCGCGGTGGACGTAGCGCTGCAACGGAACACCGGCCTGCGCGCACGCCAGCGCGAAGGCGCCGGCCCCGGCCGCGTCGGTGGCGTAGCGCAGGTTCTGGTTGACCTTGAGTACCGGCCCGCCGCCGACCTCGATCCGGTGCGCGGGTTCGTGCCGGTCCGGGTAGTTCGGGTGCGTCGCGTGCGCCATGTCACCGGAGGCGACCACCGAACCGGCAAGCGCGGCAAGGTACTCCGCCCGCCCACCACCGCGGGCCAGCACGATGCGTTCCAGGACGGCGGGCAGCAGATCCGACTGCGCGCCCCGATCGGATTGGCTGCCGACCTCCTCGTGGTCGAACATCACCAGCACCGGTGTCGCCGCGCCCGGCTCGTCGACCGCGGCGAGGAATGCTTGCAGCCCGGCATAGCAGGTGCCCTGGTTGTCGAGCCGTGGCGCGCTCACCAGATCGTTGTCGCGTCCGACCAGTGTGCTCGGCGCGAGATCGTGGGTCATCAGTTCCCAGCCGAGCACGTCGGCGCCGGCGACCCCGGCCCGCTCGGCCACGAAATCCAGGAACGAGGCGGGCGAATCACCGATGCCCCAGATCGCGTTCACGTGCCGCTGCGGGTCGAGGGTCACCCCGCGCCGGTCCTCGGACAGGTGGATCGCCAGCTGCGGCACCCGCAGAATCGGCTCGTCGATGCGAACCAGGACGTCGCTCATCCGCGCACCGTCGCGCACACTGAGCCGCCCGGAGATCCCGAGCTCGCGGTCCAGCCACGAATTCAGCCACGCGCCGCCGTAGGGCTCGAGCCCGACCAGCTGCCACCCGGCCGCCGCCAGATCCGGGTGCTGCTTCACCCGCAGATTCGGGCTGTCGGTGTGCGCCCCGACCACCCGGAACGGATCGGCGGGGGCCGCGTCGAAATCGGCCCAGGCGATCAGCGAACCTCCGCGCACCACATAGTGTTTCCCGCCGGCACCCGCCCACGCCTGCGCCTCGGCCAGCGGCGTGAATCCGTTGGCCGCGAGCTCGGCGGCAACCGTCGCACACACATGGAACGGCGACGGCGAAGCATCGATGAAGGCACACAGGCCACTCGCGGTGGCCGCAGTCAGGGATACAGGCACATCCGCGATCCTAGGTGCTCGAGCTCCCGATCGGCCCTGCCCCGCACGACCCGACCGCCGGCGCTCCAGGATTACAGCTCGGCGATGACCGACAGCGCGGTAACCAATTCGCCGTAGCGCCGCGCACCGAGCCGGGCACGTAGGTCGTCCTCCGCCTGCTGTTCCTCCGCCCGGATCCGCCCGACCAGCTTCGCGCCGAGATTGCTCAGCCCGATCAGGATCCGCCTGCGGTCGTCGGTCGCGGCGACCCGGAAGATGAGGCCGCGTTCGGCGAGATGGTCGGCGTGCCGGGTGGCCGAGGACGGCGCGAGACGCGCGGCAGCCGCCAGCTCCGACATGGTCATGCCATCGTCGGTCGACAACTGCGACAGAATCGCCCAGTGGTCGGCCGTGAGATTGTCGGCCGACAGCGCCGAGTCGAGCTGACGGACCCAGTTACGCTCCGCCGAGCGCAGCGCGCCGTGCAGCGTGGAACACCCACTTATGATGGACACCGATCGCATTCCCACCTGCCGACACATTCATTCGAACGAACCCGTTCACACTCGAGCGATAGAGTACAGAATGCCCACGTTCGACGAGAGTCGGGACGAGACGATCGAGATTCTCTCGATCGTGCCCACTCAGGGCCCCGGTGGGATCATCGCTCCATCGTGTACCGCGGCCATTTCCCTCGCTGTCGATGAAATCAATAGCGGGACAGGAATTCTGGGCCGCGAAATTCGGCTGACAACCATCGATGGCGGCCGCTCACCGTTCGAAGTGGCCACCGAGGTCGAGGCATTTCTGGCGACCGGCATGGTCGGCGCGATCACCGGCTGGCACACCTCGGCGGTGCGCCGCGCGGTCGCCGACGCCGTCGACGGCCGGGTCCCCTACCTGTACGCGACCGATCACGAGGGCTTGCCCGACGAACGCCCCGGCGTCCTGCTGGTTGGTGAGCATCCCGATCACCAGACCGTGCCCGCCGTCGCGTGGATGGCGCGCGAACTGGGTGTGCGCAAGTGGGCGGTGATCGGCAACGACTACATCTGGCCGCGCCAGACGGTCAACGCGCTGCGCCGCGCGCTGCCGTCACCGGCCGATATCGTGCTCGAGCAGTACGTCCCGCTCGGCACCACCGATTTCCACGCGTTCCTGGACAGTCCCGCCCTGCTGCGCGCCGACGCTGTCCTGGTCCTGATGGTCGGCGCCGACACCGCCCGGTTCAACCGGCAGTTCACCGCGACCGGCCTGCCCGCGATCATGCCGCGCCTGAGCCCCGCGGTCGACGAGAACGTGCTCCTGAGCGCGGGCCCCGCCGCCAACACCAACCTGTATGTGGCGTCGAGCTTCTTCATCGACGAGCACACCGCCGACGGCCGCGACCGCCGCGCCCGCTACCGCGAACACCAGGGCGCCTTCGCCCCCGCGCTGACCACGTTCAGCAATTCCACCTATGAGGCGGTCCACCTGCTACGCACGCTGGCCGACACGGTCGGCACCCTGGACGTCCCCACCATCGCGGGCCGCCTCGCCACCGGCATCATGCTGGACGGCCCGTCCACCCGCAATGGCTTCATCGGCAACCAAGCCGTCGGCCCTGCCCATCTCGCCAGAGCCGACGGCGTCGACTTCGACATCCTGGACCGACTGCCCTAGCAACCGACGACGCCCCGACCTCGTGGCGAGGTCGGGGCGTTGTCGCAGTTCTGCGCCGGAAACTCAGGCGCTGATCAGGCTGTCGATGACCGAGAAGAACATGCCGAGGCCGTCGTCGCTCGGACCGGTCAGCGCCTCGGTGGCGTGCTCGGGGTGCGGCATCAGGCCGACGACCCGGCCGTTGGCCGAGGAGATGCCCGCGATCCCGCGCTGCGAGCCGTTCGGGTTGTCGCCCGCGTAGCGGAACACCACGCGGCCTTCACCCTCGAGCTCGTCGAGCACCTTCTCCGAGGCCTGGTAGCGGCCCTCGCCCGACTTCAGCGGGACGAGGATCTGCGCGCCCTGCTCGTAGCGAGAGGTCCACGCGGTGTTCGTCGCGTCGACCTGCAGCCACTCGTCGCGGCAGATGAAGTGCAGGCCCTCGTTGCGGGTCAGCGCGCCGGGCAGCAGCCCGGCCTCGCACAGCACCTGGAAGCCGTTGCAGATGCCGAGGACCGGCAGGCCCTGACCGGCCGCGCGCACGACCTCGCCCATCACCGGCGCGAACCGGGCGATGGCGCCGCAGCGCAGGTAGTCGCCGTAGGAGAAGCCACCGGGGACGATGACCGCGTCGACGCCCTTGATGTCGGCGTCGGCGTGCCACAGGCTCACGGCCTCGGCGCCTGCCAGCTTCACCGCGCGGGCAGCGTCGACATCATCGAGCGTGCCGGGAAAAGTAATTACGCCGATGCGTGCGCTCACGAGACCCGAACGACCTTCCAGTCCTCGATCACGGTGTTGGCGAGCAGCGCCTCGGCGATCTGCTCGAGCTCGGCGTCGGAGACACTCTCGTCCACCTCGAGCTCGAATCGCTTGCCCTGCCGCACATCCGAGATTCCGGCGAATCCCAGACGCGGGAGCGCGCCGACCACGGCCTGTCCCTGGGGGTCCAGGATCTCGGCCTTCGGCATGACCTCGACCACGACTCGTGCCACGCGTTGCTCCTCATGTGGTGTGGGGGGGTTACCTCAGAAATCCTAGTTGACCCGGCCGTCGTGCCCGCGTTCCGGGGTCGTGGCGGCTTAGCATCGGCATATGCGTATCGCCCACTTCGGTCATTCCTGCATCCTCGTGGAACTGCACGGCGTGAAGGTGCTGTTCGATCCAGGCACCTTCGCACACGGCTTCGAGGGCATCACCGGGCTGGACGCGATCGCGGTGACCCACCAGCATCCCGACCACATCGATCCGAACCGGATCGAGGCGCTGATCGAGGCCAACCCGTCCGCCCGCCTGCTGTCGGACCCGCAGACCGCCCAGCAGCGTAGCGAGGGCTGGGAACCGGTCTCGGCCGGTCAGGTGCTCGATATCGGTGAGCTACAGATCACCGGCGGCGGCGGTCGCCACGCGGTGATCCACCCGGAGATCCCGGTGATCGACAACACGGTCTTCCAGCTCGGCACCGCGGCCGACCCGGCCCAGCTGGTCCACCCCGGCGACTCGCTCTGGGTGCCGCCGGTCCCGGTCGGCGTGCTCGCCATCCCGGCCGTCGCGCCGTGGATGCGGATCTGGGACACCGTCGACTACCTGCGCGCGGTGAATCCCCGCACCGCCGTCCCGATCCATTTCGGGATCATCGAGCCGGCGGCGCAGGGCATCTACTTCGGCAGGCTGGACGAGATGGCTCCGGCGGGCACCGAGTTCAGGGCGATCCAGCCGGAGGATCAGGCGCAGTTCTAGATCAGCGGTAGCTGCCCAGGAACAGCGCCTCCGCCAGTGCCATGTGTTCGATCTCGCTCGGGTCGACGCTCTCGTTGGGCGCGTGGATCAGGCATTTCGGCTCTTCCACGCCGATCAGCATGATCTCGGCCTTCGGGTAGGTGTCGGCGAAGACGTTGCACAGCGGGATCGACCCGCCCTGGCCCTCGGTGGTCACGTGGCGGCCGTAGGAGGTCGCCATCGCCTGCTCCAGCGCCGAGCGCGCAGGCCCGTGCTCGGAGGCGACGAACGGTTCGCCGAGCGCTTCGACCTCGATGTCGAGCCGGGCGTTCCACGGCACGTGCGCGCGCAGGTGCCCCTCCAGCAGGTCGAGGGCTCGCTTGGGCTCGGTGCCAGGCGGAATGCGCAGGTTGAGCCTGGCCCGGGTGCTCGGCTGGATCGCCGCCGACGACCCGACGACGGCGGGCACATCCATCCCGAGCACGGTCAGCGCGGGCCGCGCCCACACCATGTCCGAGACGGTGCCGCTGCCGAGCAGGTCGACGCCGTCGAGCACGCCGGCGTCGGCCCGGAAGTCCTCGACCGGGTACTGCACGCCGGTCCACTTCTGGTCGTCGGTGAGACCGTCGATGGTGGTGTTGCCCTCGGCGTCACGCAGCGACGACAGCAGGTGGATCATGGCGGCGAGCGCGTCCGGCGCCGGGCCGCCGAACATGCCCGAGTGCATCGGGCCCGCGAGCGTCGTCACGGTGACGACCACATTCACGTTCCCGCGCAGGGTCTGGGTGAAGGTCGGCACGCCGACCGCGAAATTGCCGCAGTCGGCGACCAGGATGACATCGGCGCTCAGCAGGCCGGGATTGGCGGCGACGAACTTCTCCAGCCCGCCGGTCCCCTGCTCCTCCGACCCTTCCGACACCACCTTGATACCGATCGGGAAGTCCGGCCCGATCGCGCGCAGTGCCGTCAGATGCGTGACGATATTGCCTTTGCAGTCGGCGGCGCCGCGCCCGTACCAGCGGCCGTCCTTGTCGGTCAGCGTCCAGACGGGGGTCTTCCACGCGGCGTCGTCGAGTGGTGGCTGCACGTCGTAGTGGCAGTACAGCAGCACCGTCGGCGTGCCCGGCGGGCCCGGCTTGTGCCCGATGACCGCTGTGCTGCCGTCGGGCGTCTCGTGCAGGCCGACCTCGGTCAGCCCGGCCGCGGCGAACGCGTCGGCCACCCACTGCGCCGTCTGCGCACACCCTTCCGGCGGGAACTGGCGTGGGTCGGCGACGGATTTGAACGAAACCAGCTCGGCCAGATCCTTTTTCGCCCGACCCATCAGCCCGGATACCTTGCCGCGCAGCGCAGCCACATCGGGAGTTTCGGTCATCACGCCTCACTTCGTCGTGTCGTCCAGCTTCAGTGTGTCGAGATGCGAAAGGTAGTCCTGCAAGCGATCCGGGCAATAGGTGGCGATGGTGAGCGCCACCGCCTGGGTGGTGGCGCGCGGGCCGATCACCGGGCGCTGTCCCGGCCCAGCCGCGCCGTTGGTGATCGAGGCCTGGTAATTCGCCTTGATCAGCGGCGAACCCGGGTCCTGGCACACCGAGCCGCCGTCGTCGCCGAGCGCGTCGGCGATCACCTCGGGCTCGGGTGCGGGCAGGCCCGCCGCGAGCAGACTGCTGTGCAGCTGTTCGGCTTTGGCGGTCGCCTGGGTGTTATCGCGGATCTCGCCGAAGGTGAGCAGGCCGATCAGGGCGAACACCACGAGCAGCACACCCGCGGTGATGTAGATCCAGCGGCGCTTGTGTTCGGGGGCGTCTCCGGTCGTCATGCCTTCTCCCCTTCCGGAACATCGAGTTTCCAGCTGTCCCTGCGGTTTCGGTAGAACAGGTACGGGATCAGCAGACCGACGATGCCCATGCCTCCGCCGACGATGAGCAGATACACCCACGGGCTCCCCGAGCCGAATTGCGAGGGCGGCACGAAGCCGATCGCGAACGCCGCGATCGAGGACGCGGCGCCGAGACCGCAGAGCGCGAACAGGGCGGGTGCCCGATAACCGCGCGGATGGCCGGGATCGTCGCGGCGCAGTTTGGCCGCCGCCGCGAACATCAGCACGTACATGATCAGATACACCTGCGTGGTGATCACCGACAGAATCCAGTACGCGCTGGAGACATTCGGGATGAAGGCGTAGAGCAGCGCGATGAACGTCGTGAACACGCCCTGCGCCACCAGCATGTTCTGCTGCACGCCGTGCTTGTTCATCGTGGTCAGCCACGGCGGCAGATAGCCCTCGCTGCGCCCGATCAGCAACAGCCCCTTGGATGGTCCGGCCAGCCAGGTGAGCATGCCGCCGACCGCGGCCGCCACCAGCGCGATGCCGACGATCGGAGTGAGGAAGCCGACGCCGAAGTGGCTGAAGAACCCGTCGAAGGCCTGCATCACGCCCGCGGTCAGGCTCAGGCTGGCCGACGGGACCACCCAGCTGATCGCCAGCGCGGGCAGGATGAAGATGACCAGCACCAGGCCCATCGCCAGGAACATCGCCTTCGGGAATTCCTTGGCCGGATTCTTCAGCGACGACACATGCACCGCGTTCATCTCCATGCCCGCGTAGGACAGGAAGTTGTTCACGATCAGCACGAGACTCGCCAAACCGGTCCAGGCCGGCAGCAGATGACTCGAATCCATCGGCGCCGCAGACGGATTCCCCTGCGCGAGGAACACCATACCCAGCAGGACCAGGATGGTACCGGGAATCAATGTGCCGATCACCAGACCCATGCTCGACAGCCCGGCCACCGTCTTGGTGCCCTGCGAGGACACGTACACACCGGCCCAATAGACGGTGATGATCACGATCGCCACATAAAGACCGTTGGACGCCAGTGACGGATCGATGATGTACGCGAAAGTGCTTGCCACATAAGCGAGCAAGCTCGGGTAATAGAAAATTGTCATGGCGAACTGGCACCAGACGGCGAGAAAGCCGAGCGGCTTGTTCAGCCCGTCCCCGACCCATTTGTAGATACCGCCCTGCCAGCCCGAGGCGAGTTCCGCGGCGACCAGCGAGGTCGGTAGCAGGAACAGAATCGCGGGAATGATGTAGAGGAATACACAGGCGAGTCCGTAGACCGCCATTGTGGGCGCCGAGCGGAGGCTGGCCACCGAACTCGTGGTCATCAGCGCCAATGTCACCCAGGACAAATACTTCGTCGTCGTCGCGGCTTTCGTCGCGGAGCCCGTCATCAGCGCTGCCTCCTGCTGTGTCTGCACAACTAGCGGAAACCTCGATCACATGCTCCTGCATAGTAACTGTCGAGCATCCGCCCGGTAGGCTCGAATCGAGCACAAAGAGAACAGAATCGTTGCAGAATCCCGGTAGAGCAAACACCTGGCAGTGCACCCTCTGACTGGAGGAACAGTGGCCGAGAATCTCTTCCCCAACGACCTTTTCAGTCTTCCCGGCTTCACCCGGCCCGCCCCGCACGGCGGTTTTCCCGCCGACGAACTCCTTCCCGACGTCGCCTACGAGATCGTGCACGACGAATTGATCCTCGACGGTGTCGCCCGGATGAACCTGGCCACGTTCTGCACGACGTGGATCGACGACAAGGCCCGTCGCCTGATGGCCGAATCGGTCGACAAGAACATCGTCGACAAGGACGAATACCCACAGACCGCCGAGCTGGAGAAGCGCTGTGTGCGCATGCTGGCCGACCTGTGGCACGCCCCCGATCCCGCGTCGACGCTCGGCACCTCGACCACCGGCTCCAGCGAGGCAGCGATCCTCGGCGGTCTCGCCGCGAAGTTCCGCTGGCGAGCGCGCGGCGGCACCGGGGTGCCGAACCTGGTGAGCGGGCCGGTGCAGGTCTGCTGGGAGAAGTTCGCGCGCTACTTCGACGTGGAACTGCGCCAGGTCCCGTTGCGCGGCGACCGGTACACCCTGCACCCCGACGACCTGCCGGATCACTGCGACGACAACACCATCGCCGTGGTGCCGAGCTTCGGCCAGACCTTCACCGGCCTGTTCGAGGACGTCGCCGCGATCAGCGCCGCCCTCGACCGCCTGCATGCCGCGGGCGGGCCCGACATCCCGATCCACGTCGACGCGGCCAGCGGCGGCTTCCTCGGTCCGTTCACCGCACCGGATCTGGTGTGGGACTTCCGGTTACCGCGGGTGAAGTCGATCAACGCCTCCGGGCACAAGACCGGTCTCGCCCCGCTCGGCGTCGGCTGGGCGGTGTGGCGCGAAGCCGCCGATCTGCCACGGGAACTGATCTTCGACGTCGACTACCTCGGCGGCAACATGCCGACGTTCAATCTCAATTTCTCCCGGCCGGGCGGGCAGGTCATCACCCAGTACTACGACTTCATCCGGCTCGGCCGGGCGGGCTATACCCGGGTGCAGTCGGCGATCTACTTCGTCGCACAGCATTTCGCGAAGGGGTTGGGCGCGGTCGGACCGTTCGAGCTGATCCACGCGGGCGAACCAGAGCGCGGCATCGCCGCGGCGACGTGGCGGCTGACCGAGGGCGCCGACTACAACCTCTACGACCTGTCCGACCGGCTGCGCGCCCGCGGGTGGCTCATCGCCGCCTACCCGCTGCCCGCCGACCGGCAGGACGAGACGATCATGCGCGCGGTGTTCCGGCACGGCTTCACCATCGACATGGCCGAACTCCTGCTCGCCGACATCGGGCGCAGCCTGCGTCAGCTCTCGGCCAATCCGTGGCGCACGCCGCTGACGCGCGCGCAGGCGGGTGGCTTCACCCACGACGCCGCCCCGGAAGTGCCGTGACATGGGGCCACCGCCGCGCGCTTGATCGCCGACGCGCGCGGCGGCGGCCGGTCAGGCAGCTCTGGACGCGGTGAACGGTTCCCAGCGGTAGACGTCGCTGCGCGCACCGTGGTACAGCGCCAGATCGACGGCGTCGAGCATCGCCTGACGCGGGCCCGATCGCTGCAACTGGGCCGCCGAGATCGCCAGCCGCAGTACACCGCCACGCCGCGCGGTGCGGGCGGCGCCCATCACCAGCGCACGGCACCACCACGGTTCGGCGCGGAAGCCCTCACCGATGCCGTACACCCGGGCCCGCTGTGCCACGTCGCGCTCCAGGTCCAGCATGGTGGTCAGGCCGAAGGCCATGCGGAAGCCGACGTCGGGCAGCGCGGCCAGCGCGCCCGCCGAGGCATCCCAGCGCGGCGCGGCGAACAACCGGGTGCGCAGCTGCACCCGCTCCATCACCCGGTCGGCCGCCTTGAGCCGCAACGTGGCCTCGTGCCTTGGCAGGCTCGCGAACTCGGCCCGCCGGGACTTGGTGGCCGCCTGGTCGTACCCGTGCAACACGATCGCGTCGCCCTCGAGCCGCCTGCCGCGCAGCCACGACTGCGTCGCCGGATCGTCGACCAGCCGGTACTTGCCCTTCAACCGGGGCGCGACCAGCAGCGACAGCCGAACACCGCGCTGGTCCATCTCCGCCGCGAACTCGATCGCGGCGTCGCGAGTCGTGTCCCGGATCCCCGATACGGAAACGATCAGCTCAGCGTTCATGAACCTACGGTGTCAGCCCCAGGTGACACCCGCGTGCTCCGCCGATGACGCCCCGACGAACATCGGCGCACGCCTCACCACCGCTGCCGGTGCGAGGTGATTACGCGTCGGCCAGGCCGACCTTGTCGAGCACCCAGGCGTACTCGAAGCCGACTTCCTTCCACTTCTCGTAGCGGCCGCTCACGCCGCCGTGACCGGCGCTCATCTCCGTCTTCAGCAGCAGTTCGCTGTCGCCGGTCTTCGTGTCACGCAGCTTGGCGACCCACTTGGCAGGCTCGACGTAGAGCACCCGGGTGTCGTTGAGGCTGGTGATCGCCAGGATCGCCGGGTAGTCCTTGGCCTCGACGTTCTCGTACGGCGAGTAGGACTTCATGTACTCGTAGACGCCCTTGTCCGCCAACGGGTTTCCCCACTCGTCCCATTCGATGACCGTCAGCGGCAGCGACGGGTCCAGGATCGAGGTGAGCGGGTCGACGAACGGCACATTGGCGAGGACGCCGGTGAACAGTTCCGGCGCCAGGTTGGCGACCGCGCCGACCAGCAGACCGCCCGCACTGCCGCCGTCGGCGATCAGCCGGTCCGCCGCCGTGGCGCCGGTGTCGATGAGATGGCTTGCGCAGGCGACGAAGTCGGTGAAGGTGTTCTTCTTCAGCAGCGTCTTGCCGTGCTCGTACCAGAGCCTGCCCATCTCGCCGCCGCCGCGCACATGCGCCACCGCGAACACCATGCCGCGATCGAGCAGCGACAGCCGCGAGACCGAGAACGACGGGTCGATGCTGGCCTCGTAGGAGCCGTATCCGTAGAGCAGCATCGGCTTCGGGCCGTCGGCGGGCAGGTCGCGGCGCTTGATGAGCGAGATCGGGATCCGGGTGCCGTCCTGGGCCACCGCCCAATCCCGGTGCTGCTCATAGTCGTTCGGGTCGTAGCCACCCAGCACCGGCTGCTCCTTGCGCAGCAGCAGCTCGCCGGTGGCAGGCACGTAGTCGAACACCTGCATCGGGGTGATGAACGAGGTGACCCCGACCCGCAGCGTCGGCTGTTCCCACTCCGGGCTGGAACCCGCACCGGCGGAGAACAATTCGAGCCCGAAATCCAGCTCGGTCAGTTCGCCGTAACCCTCTGCGGTCAGCGGCCACACCGACAGGCGCGGCAGCGCGTCGCGGCGGTAGCCGAGCACCAGGTGGTTGGCGAAGGCGTCGATGTCCTCGAGCCGCACGTCCTCGCGGTGCCCGATCAGGATCGTCATGTCCGACGGGTCGGTGGCCGGCGCCTCGGCGAGCACGAAGTTCTCCGCCTTCACCCCGTCGACCACGTCGTTGTGCAGGATCAGGAAGCGGTCCTGGCCGGCGATCACCGCGTGCTCGGCCGAGTACTCCACGCCCTCACGGCGCGGCAGCAGCACCCGGAACTCGCCCTCGGGGTTGTCCGACTCGAGCACCCAGCCCTCGGTGGTGATCTTGGAACCGAGCCAGATCATCAGGTACTTCTCGGAGCGGGTCGCGCCGACGCTCACCCAGTAGCGCTCGTCGGGCTCGTGGAACACGGTCACGTCGGTGTCGGCGGCAGCCCCGACGCGGTGCCGCCACACGGTGTCGGGACGCCACGACTCGTCGACGGTCTGATAGAAGATGTGCGTGCCGTCCAGCGACCAGGTCGCGCCGGGCGCGGCTCCCGCGACCTCGTCCGGCAGCAGTTCACCGGTGCGCAGGTCCTTGATCCGCAGCGTGTAGCGCTCGTCGCCGGTGCTGTCGACCGAGTAGGCGAGCAGATTGCCGTCGTGGCTCAGCGAGAAGGCGCCGAGCGCGAAGAAGTCCAGCCCCTCGGCAAGGACATTGCTGTCGAGCAGCACCTGCTCGCCCTCGATCACCGTTTCGGCCTCGAGCTGCGGCGGCGTCCACGCGTCGATGCCATCGGCGTTCGCGTCGATGGGACAGCGGCAATGCACCCCGTACTGTTTGCCCTCGAAACTGCGCGAGTAGTACCAGTACTCCCCCAGCCGGGTCGGCACCGACAGATCGGTCTCCTGGGTGCGGGCCTTGATCTCGTCGAAGATCTTGTCCCGGAGCGGCTGGAGCTGGTCGGTCTGCGCCTCGGTGAAGGCGTTCTCGGCCTCCAGGTACGCGATGACCTCGGGGTCTTCCTTGTCCCGTAGCCACTCGTACTCGTCGACGAACGTGTCACCGTGATGCACCCGCTCGAAGGGCACCTTCTTCGCGATCGGCGCCGACACCGTCTCATTCTCGCCAGCCATGGGTCCACCGTAGCCGCAGCGCTCCGGCCGGGCCCGCCAACTCGGCCGCTACACCCCCGGGCGTCCATGCTAGGTATTTCTGCGGATGGCGGCGGGGCGAGGAGTGCGTAGCCTGCTCGCATGGGGATGCGGTATGCGGTTCGATCGTTCGTCGTGACTGTCGGGGTGGTGCTGGCGGCAGGTTCCGCGGCGGTCACACCGGCGACCGCGTGTGCGTGCGGTGGGGTGGTCAGCGGGGGGAACTCGGCGCGGGTCGACAGTGAGACCGCGGTGCTCGGCTGGGACGGGACGCGCGAGACGGTCCTGATGCGGTTGGGGATGCAGTTCGATGGCGCCGATGCGGCCTTGATCGTTCCCACGCCGGCACCGGCGACCGTGTCGGCCGGGAGCGCGGCCTCGTTCAGCGAGCTGTCGCGGCTCACCGCGCCCGAAATCGTCAAGGAATACCACTGGTTCGGGAGCGACTACGACGGCGCGACCTCGGGTGCCGCGCCCGGCTCCGGCCCCGACGTCCTGGGAAAGGTGCAGCTCGGCCCGCTGGAGGCGACCACCTTGCGCGGCGGCGACCTCACCGGCGTACGAGAGTGGCTCGACGCCAACGGCTATCAGCTCCGCCCCGAGGTGAGCGCCACCCTCGACCCGTATCTGCGGGAGGGCTGGTCCTTCGTCGCCATGCGCCTCACCAGCTCGAAACCCCTTTCGGGCGAGCTCGATCCGGTACGCCTCACCTTCGATTCCGACCGCCTCGTCTACCCGATGCGGATGTCCGCCGCGGCCACCCGACCCCAGTCGGTCCACCTCTACGTCTTCAGCGGCCACCGGGTGGCGCGCACCGACGCCGACACGGCGACCCAATCGACCACTACCGAATTCGCCTCCCCCATCGGTGAACTCACTGATCCGGACCTGAAAGCGCTTGCCGCGGGCAAGAACTACCTGACCGAGCTCTCGGTGAACATTCCCCAGCCGTCGAGCATCACCAGCGATTTCACCCTCGCCGCCGCATCGAACGACGTCACCGTGCGCGACCGGGTGGTAAGCAAGGAGTACGTCGAGATTCTGGGCTTCCCAGCGGGTTACGTGCTGATCATCGCCGGGCTCTCGGTCGTCGGCGTGATCACGGGCGCGGTACTGCGCCGCCGATCGGCTCGATAGCACCGTGGAACGCACCGCGGCCCGGCTCTCGGGCCGCGAAGCCGTCGAGCCGGGCCGCGTCGAGCAGGATTCTCAGGCCCCCAGCGCCGGGCCGATGGTGTGCCACGACGCGTGCAGCGCGTCCTGCCAGTAGGACCACGAGTGCGTCCCGACCGGGTGGTAATCGATCTCGGCGCCGATGCCCGCCGCGCGCAGGCGCTGGTCGAAGGCCACCATGCACGTGTTCACGCCGAGTTCGATCGGCCCGCCGAGGAAGATGTTCTCCGCCAGCTGCGGCTTGAGCTCGGCCTCGTGCGGGCCGGGAATGCCGGTACCGGTCGACAGGTACAGCGCCTTGCCGCGCAGCCGGTCGATCATCAGCGCCGGATCGTGCGCAGCCCATTCCGGGCTGCCGGGCGCGCCCCACATATTGAGCGGGTTGCCACCGCGATTGGCGATGGAGAACATGATCGCGCCCGCCGCCATCGCGCTGTCGGGGCACGCGCTGTAACCGGCGACGGCCCGATACAGCTCGGGGTGGCGGGCGGCCAGGACATAGGCCGCGTTGCCGCCCATCGACAGGCCACCGATGCCGTTGACGCCGTTACCGGCGAACTCCGCGTCGATCAGGCCGGGCAGTTCCTGGGTGAGGAACGTTTCCCACTTGTACCGGCCGAAGCGCGGGTCGTCGGTGATCCAGTCGGCGTAGTAGCTGGCCTGCCCGCCGGTCGGCATCACCACGTTGACATTCTTGCCGCGGAAGAAGGCCTCGGCGTCGGTCGCGTTGGTCCAGGTGCTCTGGCCGACACCGGGATCGAGGCCGTCGAGCAGGTAATACGTCGACCGTGCGCCGCCGCCCGCCGGGTGCAGCACCTGTAGGTCGACATTGCGGCCCATCGCAGGCGAGGTGACCGTGATCGCCGTCCGGGTGGGGCTGAGGTTGTTCACCCCGATGATCTGAGCGGCAGCCGCCGGGGCCGGGTTCACCACCGCGGGTCCGAGCAACGCGAGAGCGAAAGCCAGCACTGAAGCAGCAACACCTGTACGACGCACGACCCACCCTCCATTACCGCATGCCAAGGACAGTCCAAAGTAACCCAGAGGTGAATGAACTGGAAGCATTCGGCGTTTCGGGCGTTTCTTCAGCAAACTCTCCGGTTCGCAATGCCCGGTTCGCCCGAAGTGGGCGTCAGCGAGTGAGCGCGCCCCGGATGGAACCGGCCAGATAGTCGAGGTCGGCGCGGGCGGGCGAGGTCGGTCGCGCGCGCAGCCCGAAGCCGTCGCCCGGCGTCCGCGGGATCACGTGCAGATGCACATGGAAGACTTCCTGCCCGGCCGTGACCCCGTCGGCGAGAAAGAAGTTCACCCCGTCGGCCGCCACCTCACTGGACCGCAGCGCGGCCGCGATCCGCTGCCCCACCTGGAACAGCTTGCCGCCGAGGACCGGATCGAGATCGGCCAGGCTCGGCGCGGCCGTCTTCGGCACCACGAGCACGTGACCCGGAGTCACGGGACGAATGTCCATGAAGGCCAGCACATCGTCGTCCTCGTAGACCTTGGACGAGGGGGCGAGCCCGGCGATGATGTCGGCGAAGATCGTGTACGGATTCACCCGCGTACGGTATCCAGCCCGGTATTTTCGTGCACTTCGGCCGCTTCGAGTCAGAAAACTGACTGCGACGAACCGAAGTGCACGAATATGCCGGATCAGAGAATCGGCGACGGCGTGTAGCGCGCCGCCTCGGGGTTCGCCTCGACCAGCTTCTGCACCTGCGCGATCACCTCGGACACCTGGTCGGACGCGGCGCCGATGAACGCCGACTTGTCGGCCAGCGCGGCATCGAGGGCGGCGCGGTCCAGCGGCATCCGGTCGTCGGCGGCGAGGCGGTCCAGCAGATCGGGTTCGCGACCCTGCTCGCGCATGGCCAGCGCCACCGCGACCGCGTGCTCCTTGATGACCTCGTGCGCGGTCTCGCGACCGACGCCGGCGCGCACCGCCGCCATCAGGATGCGGGTGGTGGCCAGGAACGGCAGGTACCGGTCGAGCTCACGCGCGACCACCGCCGGGTACGCGCCGAACTCGGCGAGCACGGTCAGGAAGGTCTCGGTCTGGCCGTCGATGGCGAAGAACGCGTCCGGCAGCGCGACGCGGCGCACCACCGAGCAGAACACGTCGCCCTCGTTCCACTGCGCGCCCGCGAGCTCGGCCGCCATCGAGCCGTAGCCGCGCAGCACGACCTGCAGGCCGTTGACGCGCTCGCAGGAGCGGGTGTTCATCTTGTGCGGCATCGCCGACGACCCGACCTGGCCGGGCTGGAAGCCCTCGGTGACCAGCTCATGGCCCGCCATCAGCCGGATGGTGTGCGCGAACGACGACGGGCCCGCACCCAGCTGCACCAGCGCCGAGAGCACGTCGTGGTCCAGCGAGCGCGGGTACACCTGGCCCACGCTGGTGAACACGGTCGCGAAGCCGAGGTGGGTGGCCACCTGCTGCTCGAGCGCGGCCAGTTTGCCCGCGTCGCCGTCGAGCAGGTCGAGCATGTCCTGGGCGGTGCCCATCGGGCCCTTGATCCCGCGCAGCGGGTAGCGGTCGATCAGGTCGCGCAGCCGGGCCAGCCCGACGAGCACCTCGTCGGCGGCGGAGGCGAAACGCTTGCCCAGCGTGGTGGCCTGCGCGGCGACATTGTGCGAGCGACCGGCCATCACCAGCGTCTGGTACTCGGCGGCCCGCTCGGCCAGCCTGGCCGCGACGGCGACACCGTGGTTGTAGACGTGCTCGAGCGAGAGCCGGATCTGCAGCTGCTCCACGTTCTCGGTGAGATCGCGGCTGGTCATGCCCTTGTGCACGTGCTCGTGCCCGGCCAGCGCGTTGAACTCCTCGATGCGCGCCTTCACGTCGTGGCGGGTGACCCGCTCCCGCTCGGCGATCGAGGCCAGATCCACGTGGTCGATCACGCGCGCGTAGTCGTCGATCACGCCGGCGGGGACATCGATGCCGAGCTCCGACTGGGCCCGCAGCACCTCGAGCCACAGCCTGCGCTCGAGCACGATCTTGTTCTCGGGCGACCAGAGCGCGACGAGCTCCGGGCTGGCGTATCGGGTGGCGAGGACATTCGGGACGAGGCTCACGAACGTTCAGTCTAGTTGGCGTGCCCGTTCCAGCTGCTGGGGCATCATGTTGGGCACTACGGGCGGGGCGACGATGTCGATCATGTCCAGCAGACCGGCCCGTGCGGGGCGCCGCGGTTCCGGATGGCCCTCGATCAGCGCGGCCACTACGGCGCCGTCGACGACGGCGACCAGCCTGCGCAACTGCTCGGGGCGCACCACTCGGTCGGAGCGGCGCAGCACGTCGGCGAGCAGCTCTTCGAGCTGGGTGCGTAGTCGGAGCTGGACCTCGCGTAACTCGGGGTGCCTGGCGGAGGCGACCGAGCGCTCGTAGCGGGCGATCAGCTGACCGCGGGCGTCCAGGTCGCCGTCGTCGGGCCCGACGAGCAGGTCGAGGACCAGGTCGACGGTCGCCTCGGCGCCGCGCCTGCGATGGCTGACCTCACCGACCCGGCGACGCATCGCGTCGAGCTCGATCGCGCCGCTGAACTCGACGGCCCGGGCGATCAGATCTTCCAGAGACTCGAAGTAGTAGGTGGTCGAGGCGAGCGGAAGATCGGCCCGCGACGCCACCGAGCGATGTCGCACCGCGTCGAAGCCGCCTTCGAGCAACAGTTCAGCCGCCGCCGCCACCAGGGCCTGGCGACGTCGTTCGCCTTTCGGGGTCGTCGCGGTGGTCACCGTGCCATCGTGCCAGTCATCATCAGTTCAACCGTGCGCAATCGTCATCGGGGAAACGCGGGAAATCGGGATAACTGAGTTTTACCGTATCCCGGCACGGAAGTGTTCGTACTAGGCAAAGTTGTTGTCGCACATCACTGTTGACAGCGGGACCGGTCAGTCCTTCAGGAACCTTCCCAACCGGTCCAGTGCTGCGGAGATGTCGTCGCCCGAGCCCGCGAAGGAGAAGCGAACCGTGCGAAGTCCGTGCACGGTGTCGAAGTCGAGACCGGGTGCCAGCGCGACGCCGGTGTGCGCGAGTATCTCGGCGCACCAGGCACGGGAATCGTTGGTCAAATGTCCAATATCGGCATAGGCGTAAAAGGCGCCGTCGGCGGGCGCGAGATCGGTGATACCGATGCTCGGCAGACCCTCCAGCAACAGCGCCCGGTTACGCGCGTACCGGCGCACGTGACCGTCCAGTTCATCCTTGGCTTCCGGTCCGAACGCGTGCACCGCCGCGTATTGGGAGATGGCGGGCGGGCACACGGTCATGTTGGACGCCAGCCGCTGCAGGGCGGGACGCAGGTCCTCGGGGGCGAGCATCCAGCCGAGCCGCCAGCCGGTCATCGAGAAGTACTTCGACACCGAGCCGATGACCACGGCGGACCGGGAGAACTCCCATGCCGACGAGGTCGGCGTGCTCGCCCCCGCGTAGGTGATGCCGTGGTAGATCTCGTCGGAGATCAGCAGGGTGCCGTGCTCCTCGCACCAGCGGGCCAGCGCGGCCAGTTCGGCCGGGTCGATCATGGTGCCGGTCGGGTTGGCCGGACTGGCCACCACCAGGCCCGCGGGCGGCTCCGGCAGCGCCTCGAGCATGGCCACGGTCGGCTGGAAACGCGTCTGCGGGCCGCAGTCCAGTTCGACCACGGTGCAGCCGAGCGCGGTCAGCGTGTTCCGGTAGGCGGGGTAGCCGGGCCTGGCCACCACCACGGTGTCGCCCGCGTCGAAGGCGGCCAGGAAGATCAGCGTGAACGCGCCCGACGATCCCGTGGTCACCACCACCTCGTCCGGGTGCACGTCATAGCCGTAGGTCTCGCTGTGATGCCCCGCGATGGCTTCGCGCAACGGCAGGATCCCGAACGTCTCGGTGTAGCCGAGCAGTTCGTGGTCGATGGCGGCCCTGGTGGCCCGCAACACCGGCGCAGGCGCCTGCGTCGAGGGCTGCCCCGCCGCGAGGATCAGCACATCGCCATGCGACCTGGCCCGTTCGGCCGCCGCCTTCCACACATCCATCACGTAGAAGGGGGGAATTGTCGACCGGCGCGATTCTCTGGACACCCGAGAGACGGTAGAGCACCCGATTGCGCGCGTTCACAGATATGGTCGGCACAATGGCTCCGACAGCGAAGACGCAGCCACCGACGCAGCAGGCGCAGCTGCGTCGGTGCCGGGGCGCGGGGGCACGATGGAGTGGATGAGGGCGGGGAGAGTGCGGCGGGCGGATACGCGAACGACCGATCGCGCTGACACGTCGTCGGCAGTCGGCGGTTCGTCGGCCGAGGTAATCGTGCCAACGACGGGTGACAGTGTGCGCCCGGCGGATACAGCGGCATACAGTCACGAGCAAGCGGTAGCCGACAGGATGGGCACGGCAGACGCAGGCGTCGGCAACCAGGCCACAGCCGACGGCACGCGCCCCGCGGACACCGACAGCGACAAGCAGACCGCAGCCGACGAGGTACACGCCGCAGACACGGACACCGGCTGGCAGGCCACAGCCAACGGTGTTGCAGCGGACGACACTTCGGCCGGCCACAATGTCCCGGCGGACGACAACGCGTCGGCACAATCCGCCGCAGATAGTGCAGCCCGGCGCATGGTCAGCATCAACGGCCATGTCCTGCAGGCGAATTGGCGCGAGCAGCTGACGTCGAAGACCAGCGTTCGCGAGCGGGTGACGGCCTGGGTGGACAAACACCCGGCAGTCGGCGAGGTCGCGGGTGAACTGCGCCGTGGCGAGGTGCGCACGGTGTTCTGGTTGCGGCCCAGGGCAGTTGCCGAAGCGCTGTGGGCGCAGCGGCCGAGCCGGGATCGAGTGCGTCAGGTGCTGCTCGAGCGTCGGGTGCTGATCGCCGGCGTCGTCATCGTCGCGGTGTTCGCCGCCGCCGACTCGCAGATCAGGGACATCGCGAGCGATCGTCCACTGGCGCCGGGTGAGGCGCAGCGGGTGGCGATCGCCTATCCACCGCAGCTCGCGCCGAATCCGCAGTCGTCGAGCCGCCTGCTCGCCGCCATCGCCAGGGGCGAGAAGCGCCGTGAGGCAGCCGTGGTCGCCGCCGCCGCGCGCGCCACCCTGGAGCGGGCGAAGGCGGAAGCGGCGGCCGCGGCGTCGGGCGAGTGGCAGGACTGGATGGGCCAGCGGGCCCCGGTGGTCCCCGGGGTCATGGTGCCGGGGTCGACACCGTCCGGCGGCGGCTTCAGCCTGCCCGCCAAGGGCGCGTTCACCTCCGGTTTCGGCTCACGCTGGGGCACCATGCACCGCGGCATCGACATCGCCGCCCCCATCGGCAGCCCCATCTACGCCGTCGCCGACGGCACCGTCGTCGAAGCCGGACCGGCGCAGGGCTTCGGCCTGTGGGTCCGCATCCGCCACGACGACGGCACCATCAGCATCTACGGCCACATGTACGACTTCTTCGTCTCCCAGGGCGAACGCGTCCCCGCGGGCATGCAGATCGCCCGCATCGGCAACCGCGGCGATTCCACGGGCCCCCACCTGCACTTCGAGATCGTGCAGAACGGCCAGCATGTCGACCCGCAGGCCTGGCTGGCCCTGCACGGCCTGCGGCTGACCTGATCACCCCGCGCGGGTTATTCGGAAACCTTCGTCCGCTCCGGGACGACCACCTCGGTCGCGCCGATGTCGGTGCGGAAGTGACTGCCGGGGAGCTTGATCTGGGCGAGCCGGGCGTAGGCGCGTTCCCTGGCCTGGGCGAGATCCGCGCCGACGCCGACGACGTTCAGCACACGCCCACCCGCCGAGACCAGCGCCTTGTCCTCGCGCTGTCCGGTGCCCGCGTGCAGCACCAGCGTGTCGCCGTCCAGCGCGCCGTCGTCGGCGCCGGTGATCACGTCACCGGTGCGGGGGCGGGCCGGGTAGTTCTCGGCGGCCAGCACGACCGTGATGGCCGAACCGTCCTTCCAGCGCGGCGGCTCGACCTCGGCCAGGCGGCCGGTGGCGGTGGCGTGCAGCAGTTCGGCGAACGGGCTGTCGAGCAGGGCCAGCACGGCCTGGGTCTCGGGATCGCCGAAGCGGCAGTTGAATTCGACGACAGCGGGACCGTTGGTGCCGATCGCGAGGCCCGCGTACAGCAGGCCGGAGAAGGAGCTGCCGCGCGCGACGAGCTCGGCCGCGACGGGCTTGACCACGTCCTCGACGATCTCGTTCAGCGTCTCTTCGGGCAGCCACGGCAGCGGGGTGTAGGCGCCCATGCCGCCGGTGTTGGGGCCGGAATCGCCGTCACCGACACGCTTGTGGTCCTGGGCGGGCAGCAGCGGGACCACGGTCTCGCCGTCGACCAGGCAGAACAGCGACACCTCCGGCCCGTCGAGGAACGACTCCAGCAGCACCGGGTGGCCCTGCTCGAGCAGCTCGGCACCGTGATCGCGGGCCGCGCGGCGGTCGGCGGTCACCACGACGCCCTTGCCCGCGGCCAGGCCGTCGTCCTTGACGACCCAGGTCGGGCCGAAGCGGTCCAGCGCCGCGTCCAGGTCGGCGGGGTTGTCGACGATCTCGCTGTGCGCGGTCCGCACACCGGCGGCCGCCATCACGTCCTTGGCGAACGCCTTCGATCCCTCGATCCGGGCCGCGTCCTTGGACGGACCGAACACCGGGAATCCGGCAGCGCGCACGGCGTCGGCGATGCCGAGCACCAGCGGCACCTCGGGTCCGATGACCACGAGATCGGCGGCGACCTCGGTGGCCAGCGCGACGACGTCCTCGGCCGCGCACGGATCGACCGGGCGTAGCTCGGCATGCTGTCCGATGCCCGGGTTGCCCGGGGCGGCGATGACCGCCGTCACGGACGGGTCCCGGCGTAGCGCCAGGACGAGGGCATGTTCACGGGCTCCGGAACCGATGACGAGTACGCGCACGGTCACAGATTAGTCGCGCGCTTCGCACCTGCTTCGCACGCCCCAGCCCGCTCTCTGGTCGCGGTATCCGGTAGCGGCCGCGCGGCCGCGGCCGCGGATCCGATCCCGCACCCGGCACCGGGAATTCACCCGCACACGCCACCCACATCGGGTTCGCTTGGGGGACAATGATGCCGGCGTGACGACTTGGTCCGCCGCATGCCGGAGCACGGGCGAGGGGAGCACATCATGGGTCTGCTCGACGGAATGATGGGCAATGCGGGCCGCATCGACCCCGCCGCCGCCCAGCAGGAGTACGCGCGGCTGTTCGGCCAGGGTGAGCAGGTCTACTCGGCCTTCATCCTGGTGCGCGACGCGATGCTGTTCACCAACCGCAGGCTGATCCTGGTCGACAAGCAGGGCGTCACCGGCCGCAAGGTCAGCTACCACTCCATCCCCTACCGTTCGATCACCCACTTCGCCGTGGAGACCGCGGGCACCTTCGACCTCGACGCCGAGCTCTACATCTGGATCGGCAGCGGGAACGAGCCGGTCAAGCAGCGGTTCAACCGTCAGGTCGACATCTACGAGGTGCAGGGCATCCTGTCGCACTTCGTCGGGATCTGATTAGGCTCGCCGCATGGCATCCGTCTTCAGCGCGATCATCGCCGGACAGCTTCCCGGCCGCTTCGTCTGGGAGGACGACGAGTTCGTCGCCTTCCTCACCATCGCCCCCGTCACCCAGGGCCACACCCTCGTCGTGCCGCGCGCCGAGATCGACCAGTGGCAGGACGTCGACCCCGCCGTCATGGCCCGCCTCACCGCCGTCGCCCAGAAGATCGGCCAGGCCGTCCGCATCGCCTTCGACGCCCCCCGCGCCGGCCTGCTCATCGCGGGCCTGGAAGTCCCCCACCTGCACACCCACGTCTTCCCCGCCTACACCATGGGCGACTTCGACATCTCCGGCGCCGACACCGCCCCCAAGCCCGAATCCCTCGACGAAGCCCGCGACAAGATCAAGGCCGCCCTCCGCGAACTCGGCCACGGCGCCAACGTCCCCGACTGACCCCTACCGCCGAGGCCGAGCGCACGCCCCACCTTTCCGAGCACCGTCAGGAGTTGGGTGGGGTCAGCTGGGTGACGGTACCGAGGAAGCTCGTCACATAGAGGGCGTGCGCGTCCCAGCCCGGGCCTGCGCCGAAACGGACCGAGGAGGACAGCGGGAGTCCGTCGGCGATGGTGCAGGTTTGGCGGGTGTCCAGGTCGACCTGCTGGATTCGGCCTGCGACATTGAGCGCCACGTATGCCTTGCCGTCCGGGCCGACGGTCAGATCGTCGGCCGCGTTCAGTGGGCCGTATCCGGGGATCACGGTGTGCGGGGCAGGCCTGGATGGGTCGGCGTAGTCGACGAAGGTGACCACTGTTGTGGGGTCGAATGTTGTCGAAACTACGAGCCGATTGCGCGCTCGGTCGAACGCGAGGCCGTTGGTGGAGGTGAGTGACGGTGCATAGGGCGACGCGCTGCCATTCGCCGCTACTCGCGTCATGGATCCCGCGCCGACGTCCTTGCTGACGACGAAATCGCCGTTCGGCAGTTGCGCGAGGCCGTTCGGCATCGTCAAGCCGGTGGCGATCGTGGTGACCGCACCGGTGTCGAGGTCAAGCGCGCGAATGGTGCCGTCCGCGCGGCCCGTCAGCGCTGCCACGGCGCTGTTGCCGGTCGTGAAATAGGCCGTGTCGCCGACGACGATGACTCCGCCGGGACCGTCGATACCGCCCACTGCGACAGACTTCGCGCCGTCGGCCGCCAGGCGCTGTAGCGAGCCGCCGACTCCGGTGGCGGATTGCTCCGACAGCAGCAGGTTCCCGCGGCCGTCGAAAGCGAGGTTCTCGAGCAACCCGTAGCCGGACGCGACCGTGCGCTGTGTCCACTGCGGACACGATTCCGGCGCGGCGGCAGCCGGGGTCGCCGCGGGCAGAAGCGCGGCCGTCGCGGTGACGGTCAGCACGCCGATTGTCCGGCTCAGCGGACGTGAGAGGTTCATCGGATCTTCCTGATTACTCGCCGATGCGTCTCACCCTATGCCGAAAGGAGGCGTGTCAGCCCGACATCTATCGAGACCGTGCGGGAACTAGATCAAGGCAGGGTGCAGGCGTGGTCGCGATTGAACGAGCCGGCGCTTCCGGTGCCGGTGGGGAGGTTGCGGGTGGCGTCTGCGTATGCCTCCCCTGGGTTCGCCCCTTTACCGAAGCCCACGATCGGGAAACCCGCGACGATCGCGAGCGGACTCGTCACGACTGCACCGCAGCCGTCCGCGAACGTCACCACCATCCGGCAGTCGATGATGCCTTGCCCCTTGCACGCTCGGTCGGCGGCTCGAATGGCGTCGGCTTCGGTCGGGTGGTTGACCGAAAACGCGTAGACGTTGCCCCACACGCTGAGGGAAACAGCGCCCCAGTTGACCGGGTCGGCGTCGGCGGGCGGTGCCGCGAGGACGGCAGCGGCGCTCACCGAGAGCGCGGCGGCCGCAAAGGACTTGTTGAACATGTGGCGTGTGCTTCCTCTGCGCGCCGACCAGGGTGCGGCGATCGCATGGAAGATACCGCAGCGCATGGACGCGAGGTCGCCCCAAAAGTCTTGGGGTCACGGCAAAGACCGAGGGCGACTAGATCGGTTTCGGCAGATCCGTCACGAACGCCGCAGTTCGTGAGTGCGTCCACAGTGAGGCCGAACGCCGGATTCAAGGCGGCGGGCAGCGCGTAGAAAGGCTCTGACCAGGGCCAGAGCCTTTCTTTCGCATTGAGCCCCCTGTCAGGATTGAACTGACGACCTTCGCTTTACAAGAGCGGTGCTCTACCACTGAGCTAAGGAGGCGGGTACTTCATCGGCCCCGGAGGGCAGCGACCATCATAGCGGCACGCGGCGGCCGCGTGGCATCGGTAGGAGTGCCACACGGCCGTCACGCTCAGCGAGGTCCCGGCGCAGTATCTGTGTTACTGCTCAGGACTGGGCGCGGGCCGCATCGTCGGCGGCCATCGCGTCACGCAGGCTCTTGGGACGCATATCGGTCCAGTTCTTCTCGACGTATTCGACGCACGCGGCCCGGCTTTCCTCACCGAACACGACACGCCAACCCGCCGGGACCTCCGCGAACGCGGGCCACAGGGAGTGCTGCTCTTCGTCGTTGACCAGAACGAAGAAGCGGCCGTCCTCGTCGTCGAAGGGGTTGGTGCTCATTTCACCTCACTGGATACTGGCGCTGTGTACGGGATCGCTCAGGGGTGCGCACCCCCGGGCGTTGTGTCGACCCTAGCAAGGCAGACGTTACGTGTAGGTGGTTACCTCAGCCTCGGCGGTCAGGCCGCGAAGAAATCGAGGAGGATCTTGTTGACCGCCTCGGGGCGTTCCAGGTAGCCATAGTGCCCGGTGTCCGGAATCTCCTGGTACCTGGCGCCCGGGATGGCCTCGGCAACCTCCCGTGACAGATAAGGCGGAATCATCCTATCATCGGCGAAGCCAATTGCCAGGCAGGGCACCGTGATTGCGCGATAGGCGGCGATCCGGTCGAACTCGTGGTCCATCGCCCGCTGGGCCCGGATTCCGGGGGGCGTGGTCCCGCCGGTGAACTCGAACAGATCCAGCCAATCGCGGGCGGCGTTGGCGTCGGCCATGGTCGCGGGTGACAGATTCATCACCGCGGTCAGGGCCGCCTCGAATTTCGCGGGCAGCTGCACACCGGCGGCGTCGAGGTCCTGCTCACCGGCCGACAGCGTCTTCTGGAACTGGTCGAGCCTGCCGTGGCCCGCCATGAAGACAGCCTTGCGGACCAGGTCGGGACGGGCCAGTGCCAGCTCCTGGGCGACCCGGGCGCCCATCGAGGTGCCCGCGATCAGGGCGGGCCCCTCGTCGAGGAACTCGATCAGCGCCGCGGTGTCGGCCACCAGCTCCTCGATCCGCATGCCATCGGCCGCCTCGAACGACGGCGCGATACCCCGGTTGTCGAAGACGCACACGCGGTATCCGGCCGCGACCAGCGCGGGAACCTGATGCAGATCCCACACCCGGCCCGGCGACCCGGTGCCCATGATCAACACCACCAGCGGACCGCCGCCCTTGACGTCGGTGCCCTTGGTACGGTCGCCCTTGACCTGATAGTTCAGTGCGATGCCGTTCACCGTGGCCAGTGGCATGAAAGAAACCTCTCTGCGGAGTGGACCTGTCCGACGACCACGGTAACGGGACCGCCACGACACTGCACCGGGGTGGGGTGATCGGGTCGGGAGTTCATCGGCCGTGCACAAGCGACCGATAGTATTGACTACTCGCACGCAGAGCGTTTGGAAACCGGGAGGACGAACCACTATGGCCGCCAAGAGCAGCGCCAACGACATCGCCGACGACGAGCTCGAGCCACTGGCCGACGAGACCGCTCGCCAGGCACAGCGCGTCGTCGCGGCATACGCCGAAGACGCTGACGAGTGCCGGATGCTGCTGTCGATGCTCGGCATCGGACCCAGCTGACCCTCCCCTACGACCACAACCTCAAAGCGGGACCCTGCGACGCGCAAAGGATGCGTGAGTGGACCAATGATCGATAAACAGTCCAACGACCGTCCGTCCGATGACAGCGAATCCGTCGCCAGCGGTGCGGGCTCGGGGTTCGTGGTGGTCGCCAACCGGCTGCCGGTAGACCTCGAGCGCCTGCCCGACGGCACGACCCGATGGAAGCGCAGCCCCGGTGGTCTGGTGACCGCGCTGGAGCCGGTCCTGCGCAGCAACAAGGGGGCCTGGGTCGGCTGGGCCGGTGTGCCCGACGTCGAGGTCGAGCCGATCATCGAGGACGGTCTGGAACTGCATCCGGTGCCGCTGACGGCGCAGGAGGTCGAGGACTACTACGAGGGGTTCTCCAACGGCACGCTGTGGCCGCTGTATCACGACGTGATCGTGCGCCCCGTGTACGACCGGGCCTGGTGGGCCGCCTATGTCGAGGTCAACCGCCGGTTCGCGGAGGAGACGGCGAAGGTGGCCGCCGAGGGCGCGACGGTCTGGGTACAGGACTACCAGCTGCAACTGGTGCCGAAGATGCTGCGGATGCTGCGGCCCGACCTCACCATCGGTTTCTTCCTGCACATCCCGTTCCCCCCGGTCGAGCTGTTCATGCAGATGCCGTGGCGCACCGAGATCGTCGAGGGCCTGCTCGGCGCCGACCTGATCGGCTTCCACCTACCCGGCGGTGCGCAGAACTTCCTCTACCTGGCCCGCAGACTGGCCGGTCAGCCCACCTCGCGCGGCACCATCGGCGTGCGATCCAAGCTGGGTGTGGTGCAGGTCGGCTTCCGCACGGTGCGCGTCGGCGCGTTCCCGATCTCCATCGACTCCGCCGAGCTCGACGAGCATTCCCGGCGCCGTTCGGTGCGCGAGCGGGCCGCCAAGATCCGCGCCGAGCTGGGCAATCCGAAGAACATCTTGCTCGGCGTCGACCGCCTCGACTACACCAAGGGCATCGACATCCGGCTCAACGCGCTGCAGGAACTGCTGGAAGAGGGCCGGATCGACCCGTCCGAGACGGTGATGGTGCAGCTGGCCACCCCGAGCCGCGAACGCGTGCAGAGCTACATCAAGATGCGCGGCGACATCGAACGCCAGGTCGGCCGGATCAACGGCGAGTTCGCCCGCGTCGGCTACCCGGTCGTGCACTATCTGCACCGCCCGATCCCCCGCGACGAGCTGATCGCCTTCTTCGTCGCCGCCGACGCCATGCTGGTGACCCCGCTGCGCGACGGCATGAACCTGGTCGCCAAGGAGTACGTGGCCTGCCACAGCGACCTCAACGGCGCCCTGGTGCTCAGCGAGTTCACCGGCGCGGCCGCCGAGCTGCGCCAGTCCTACCTGTGCAATCCGCACGACCTGGACAGCGTCAAGGACGCCATCGCCGGCGCGCTCGACGACGACCGCGACACCAAGCGCCGCCGGATGCGATCGCTGCGCCGCCAGGTGCTCACCCACGACGTCGAGCGTTGGGCCCGCGCCTTCCTCGACGCGCTCTCCCACAGCAATGTCGCCGGTTCGGCCCTGCTCAGCGAAGACGAGGACGTGTTCGGCGAAACGTCGCGCTGAGCGGCACACAGCGACCTCACAGCATGGGTCCAGCCACTTCCCAGCGAGGTGCGCGACGATGGGACCCATGAGCGGTGTGCCTGATGCACCCGAAGCCAGGGTGCTCGTCGTCGACGACGAACCGATGATCGTCGAACTGCTGGCGGTGAGCCTGCGCTACCAGGGTTTCGAGGTGGCGACGGCCGCCGACGGCGCCGAAGCGCTGGACAAGGCGCGCGTGTTCCGCCCGCAGGCGCTGATCGTCGACGTGATGATGCCAGGGATGGACGGCTTCGGCCTGCTGCGCAGGTTGCGCGCCGACGGCATCGACGCCCCTGTCCTGTTCCTGACCGCCCGTGACGAGGTCGAGGACAAGATCACCGGCCTCACCCTCGGCGCCGACGACTATGTCACCAAGCCGTTCAGCCTCGAGGAAGTGGTGGCCCGGCTGCGGGTGATCCTGCGCCGCGCCGGCCAGACCGCGCCGGAACAGGCGAGCACCCGGCTGCGCTTCGCCGACATCGAACTCGACGACGACACCCACGAGGTGTGGAAGGCAGGCGAACCGGTTGCCCTGTCCCCCACCGAATTCACGCTGCTGCGCTACTTCATGGTGAACGCGGGCAGCGTGCTCAGCAAACCGCGCATCCTGGATCACGTGTGGCGCTACGACTTCGGCGGCGAGGTCGGGGTGGTGGAGACGTATGTGTCGTATCTGCGTAAGAAGGTCGACACCGGCGAGCAGCGGCTGATCCACACCCTGCGCGGCGTCGGATACGTGATGCGGGAGCCTGCCGCGCGATGAGGCCGCGCGTTCCCAGGTTCTCGGCCGTCCCGCTGCGGGTGACACTGGTGCTGATCCTGGTGGCGATGGCCGGATTCGGCTTGGTCGCTTCGGGTTTCGTCGTCACCAAGGCGATGGAGAGCTCGCTGCAGAATCGCACCGATCAGCAATTGACGGACGCGGCGATCGAATGGGAGCGCCGCGTCGGCCTGCCTGCCCCCGCGCTGCCTGCTCCGGCGCCGGACCGCCAGCCGCCCGGTCGGTACTACCTGCACGCCGAGAGCTCCGACGGAACCCGGGACATCACCCTGGACAACGTCTTCGGCACCGATGCCACCCCCGCGCTGCCCGATCCGCCTGCGCTGCAACCGGTCACGGTCGGCTCGAAAGGCGACTCGGACGAGCAGTGGCGGGTGCTGACGGTACACGGCAAGCACGCGTCGGCGACGGTCGCCTGGCCGCTCACCGAGAACATCGAGACCGTACGCAATCTCGTCGTGCTGGAGCTGGTGGTCGGCGCGATCATCCTGACGGCGTTGGCGATCGCCGCCTACTTCGTGGTCCGTGGCAGCCTGCGGCCGTTGGGCCGGGTCGAGGCGACCGCCGCGGCCATCGCGGAGGGCGAGCTGCACCACCGAGTCCCGGTGCGCGGCACCGACACCGAGGTCGACCGCCTGTCCCGTTCGCTCAACAGCATGCTCACCCAGATCCAGCAGGCCTTCGCCGCCACCGAGGCCTCCGAGGCGGCCGCGCGCGAATCCGAGGCGCGGATGCGGCGTTTCGTCGCCGACGCCAGTCACGAACTGCGCACCCCGCTCACCACCATCCGCGGCTTCGCAGAGCTGTACCGGCAGGGCGCGACCGGCGATCCGGCGACGTTCATGAACCGCATCGAACACGAGGCGCAGCGCATGGGCCTGCTGGTGGAGGACCTGCTGATGCTGGCCAGGCTCGACGCGCAACGACCCGTCGACCTGCGACCGGTCGACCTGCTCGCCATCGCGGGCGACGCCGTGCACAGCGCACGCGCGGTCGAGGAGGCGGCGGGCGAGCACCGGCCGATCACCCTCGACATCGCCGAGGGCACCGGCACATTGGAGATCTCGGGCGACGAACACCGCCTGCGCCAGATCCTGTCCAACCTGCTGAACAACGCCCGCACCCACACCCCGGACGGCACCTCGATCACGGTCCGGCTGACCCCCGCCGAGGACGAGGTACGGCTCGAGGTCGCCGACACCGGCCCCGGATTGTCCACAGAGGAATCTGCCCGGATCTTCGAACGCTTCTACCGGACCGACACCTCACGCACCCGCAGCAGCGGCGGCACCGGTCTCGGCCTGTCCATCGTGGCCGCCCTGGTCGCCGCGCACGGCGGCACCGTCCGGGTGGAACAGACACCGGGCGGCGGCGCGACCTTCGTGGTGCGCCTGCCGCGCGGTGCACAGCTCAGACCGGAGTGACCTGGGCTACCAGCCAGCGGTCGTCGGACTTGTCCAGCGATACCCGCACCCGGCTACCGGAAGCGGTGCCGTCGGGGGTGTCCTTGCTGGTGGTCAGCTGGTTCAGGTACAGCAGCACGACAGCGTGCTCGGGATCGGCGGACACGACGCCTTCGGCCTGGGTGGTGGCCTTGACCGTGAGCTGCTTCTCCTTGGCGCCCGGCGCGATCGCTTCCTTGATCAGCTTCAGGTAGTCGCTGCGGAAGGACTCGGTCAGGCCATCGGCCGCTTTGGGCAGCTCGGTGTCGACGGTGGCCGGCTCATAGGTGAACATGGCGCTGACCGTGCGACTGGCCGTGCTCATCGCGTCGGCGCGGGCCTGCTCGGTCCGGTCGTGCTGCCAGAGCTGATAGCCGCTCACACCGAGGACGATCGCGGCGATCAGGCCGAGGGCGGCGAGGCTGCCGAAGACGATCTTCATACGCTGGCTCATCCGACGAACTCCACTTTCGACACGGTCATTCCGGTATCGCTGTTCGACACGGTGATCCGGAACCGGTACTGCCGCGACTGCGGTTCGGGCGAGCCGTTGTTGCTCACCGTCTGCTTCGCGGCGACCAGCACCTGGGCGGACTCGTTGTCGGCCGAGACGATGCCCGACTCGACCACCTCGCCGGTGGAGACCACGTTCGCCTGCTTGACGATGTCCATGAACGGATCGACGCGACCGTCGAACTCGGTCTTGAAGTCGCCGGAAGCCACAGAGAGAATCCGGTCGATGTCATCCTTGGCGGTCTCGGCGCGGATGGTGGTCAGGTTCAGCACCGCCTGGCGGGCGGTCTCGGTGTACTGCGCGCGCAGGTCTTCGCCCCGGTTCACGGAGTAGGCCGTGAAGGCGGCGAAACCGGCGCCGACGACCAGGGCGAGCACGAGCACGATCGCCGCGGCGAGGGCCAGGACGCGGCCGCCCGAGCGGGGGGCCGCGTCGGTGTCGTCGGCGGACTTCGCCGGATCGACCGGGGACTTGTCCGTGGTCGACGGTGCGGCGTCCGCGAGCCGCACGGTGTCGTCCGTGGACTTCACGGTGGTGACGGCGGACTTCACCGTTGCGTCGGACTTCGCGGCGGCGGTGAGCTTCACCGTCGCGTCCTCGGACTTCACCGTGGCGTCGGCGAGCTTCACCGTCGCATCGACGTTTGATGCGGTGTCGCTCTTACTGATGGTGACCGTTTCGGCCGCCGTCTCGTCGGCCGGTGGTCCGGCCGAGCGTGCGGCCCGCCTGCGCGGGCGGCGGTTGTCGTTGTCGTTCATCGTTGCTGCTCCTCCAACATCGCCTGCCAGCTGGCCGGAACAGTGCCCGAGCCATCCGCGGCGATGTCGCCTTGGCGGTACATGCGTCCGTCAGTGCCCAGATAGCTGCCGGTGGACGGATCATAAGGGCGCGCTGCGGCGGGGGTCACACCGCCCGTCGATGCGCCTGCGGGTGCGGAGGCCGGAGCGACCGGCTGCACCGGGCCGAACGGCGGGTTGTTGCCTTCCGGCACGAACCCGGTCCGGCACAGCTCGGGCGTCGGCGCCCGGCGGCCGGGGAACTCCATGCACGGCGTGTTGCGGATGCCGCGCACCGCGATATTCGAGTCCTGCGGCACCTTGCAGTACAGCCCGGGTGGAGTGTCCACCTGGTCCAGTTCGCTCGGCTGTCGCCACTGGTCCGCGGGCAGGAAGCCGGTGGTGCAGGCGGGCGGGTCGTTGAGGACGGTCATGAAGTCGACCATCACGCCGTACTGGATCGGCCCGCGGATGGCGGTCCGCAGCGCCGCGATCAGCGGCGGGAAGACGACCATGAGCTGTTCCAGGCTCGCGTTGTACGTCACGCCGACCTGCCCGAGGCTCACCAGATTGCTGGCGAGCAGCGGCAGGGTGGGGCGCAGCGACTGGAACTGCTCGGTCACCGTCTCCATCGCGGAGGGACTGTTGTTCAACAGGCTCCGCAGCGCCGGATCGTGCTCGCGCAGCTGATCGGTGACCGTAGCCAGATCCGCTGTCCAGGAACGGATGTCGTCGGCGGAACGAGTCTGGGTGTCCAGCAGCGGGCCGATCTGATCGAGCAGCTTCTTGGTCGGCTCGATATCGGTTTCGGCTTGCTGTACCAGCAGTGCCGCCGAGTCGATGAACCGCTGGAGATCGGGCCCGGCGCCGTTGAACGCGTGGAACGCCTCGTCGATCACCTGCTTCAGGCGGGTGTCGGCGACGGTGGCGAGCAGCTTGTCGGCCTGGTCGAGCATCGTGCCGACATCCTGGGGCAGGTGGGTGCGCTGCTCCGGGATCACCGAGCCGTCGCGCAGATGCTTGTCGGACGGTTGCGCGGTGGGCACCAGGTCGACGTACTGCTCGCCGATGGCCGAGACACTGCGCACCCACGCGCTCGAATCGGCGGGCACCTTGTAGTCGCTGTCGATCGACAGATCCGCTTCGACCCCGCCCGTCGTCAGGCGCACCGCCTCGACCTTGCCGATGTTCTGCCCGCGATAGGAGACATTGGCGGTGGGATAGAGCCCACCGGTGGCGGCCAGCTGCACGGTCACCGCGTACCGGCCGATCCCGAACATCGCGGGCACCTGCAGGTAGCTGCCGCTCATCACGACGAGACCGACCACCGTGAGCACCGCGAAGATCGCGAGCTGGATTCGGACGAACCGGGTGAGTTTCATCGACCCGCCCCTTCCTGGCCGGGCAGCGGCGCGGTGATACCGGGGATGGCGGGCAGGCCGGGGATGGACGGTAGCCCTGGAATGGTTGGCATGGCTCCGGGGGCGGGTGGGGCCGCGAACGGCGCGGTGGCCGGGTCAGCGGCGTCGGTGGCGGTCGACGGCGCGAACGAGCCGACGACACCCTCGACACCACCGAAGCGACCGCCGAGCGGGGTACCGGTGAGCCAGTTGCTGTCGAGACGGCTGGCGGTCAGGTCCAACGTGATGAACAAGTTCATGTAGTCGCCCATGATCGCGTTGTCGATGTTCTTGATCGGGAACGGGAAGGTCGGCAGGATGCCCAGCGCCTGGATCAGGTTGTTTCCGGTGTCGGCCAGTGTCTTCAGCACGGGACCGAGACTGCGCAGATTGGCGACCAGATCGTCGCCGCTGGTCTTGATGAGACGTTCGCTGACGTCACCGAGCTCACCGAGCGCGGTGATCGCCGTGGTGATGTTCGCCGACCGGTCGGCCAGCGCGGTGAGCGCGGGATGGATCTGTTCGATCGCCTCGGCGATCACGTCACGCTGACCGGCCAGTTTCACCGCGAGCTGATCCAGGCCCTCCATCGCGGCGATGATGCTGCCGGTCTGTCGCTCCAGGCCGGTGGTCAGCTCGTTGAGCTGCGGCAGCAGGTCGGCGATCTCGTCCTCGCGGCCGTTCACCATCGCGTTCAGTTCGGTGGTGATGGTCTCGAGCTGCGCGATCCCGCCGCCGTTGAGCACCACCGACAGCGAGGACAGCACCTGCTCGGTGGTCGGGTAGGCGCCCGCGCGTTCGAGCGGGATGACATCGCCGCCGCGCAACTGCCCTTCCGGCGCGACCGTGGTCGGCGGGGACAACTCGACGTGGTTGCTGCCGAGCAGACTGGTCTGACCGATCTTGGCGACCGCGTTGGCGGGCAGATGGACTTCGGGGTTGAGCGACACCGTCACCAGCGCGTGCCAGCCCTCGACCTCGATCCCGGTGACGTTGCCGACCTCGACATCGTCCACCCGCACCGGTGAATTGCGGGTCAGGGTGGTGACATTGGGCATCTGGATCCGCACGGTGTACGAGCCGGGCCCGCGCCCCTCGGAGCCGGGCATGGGCAGGGAGTTGAGCCCGTCCCATTGACAGCCGGTGGTGCCGAGCGCGACGGCGACGCCGACGGCCAGCCCGGCGAGTGTGCGTTGCCGCCTCATCGCTGTCCTCCTGGAACGGCAAGCCCGGCAAGACCTTCGGGCACGGTGATCGGAGCAGCGGCCGGGGCCTGGTTCGGCTGGCCCGCGCCGGCCAGACTCGGGTCGCTGTACACCAGCTGCTCGGGGAAGGCTGTCACGCCGCTGGCCGGGTTGGTCATGATCGGCACGTAATTCATTGCCAGCGAACTGATCACCGGTGCGAGGAACTCCGCGCACAGATCCGCGGACCTGTCCGAGTTGTTGAGCTCGAGCGCCCGGATCGAACCACACATGAAGCTGAGTGGACTGGCCGAGTTGTTCAGCGCCACCGCGCCGGTGAGCGAACCCTGAGCCGGCTTGTAGAGCTGGTAGAAGTTCACCATCGCGGTCGGGCCGGAGTGCAGCACCTGTTCGAGCTGGGGCCGCTTGTCGACCAGCGTCTGGGTCACATCGGCGAGCCGCTCGACGCCCTCGGTGAGCTCACCCCCGGTGCCGTCGAGGAACCGCTTCACATCGGCCAGCGCCACATCGAGACTGTCCAATCCGGCGCCGAGTTCTTCCGACGCACCGGCCAGGACCGAGGACACCGAGGCCAGCCGACCGCTGAACTGCACGATCTGCTCATTGCTCGCCGAGAGCACCTCGACGAACTTCTGCAAGTTGCGGATGGTGCCGAACAGGTCGGTTCGCCCGTCGGACAGGGTGGTCAGCGTCGCGGACAGTTCGCGCAGGGTGTCACGGAACTTCTGTCCGTTGCCGTCGAGGTTCTCGGCCGCGGTGTCGACGAAGCGGCCGAAGGAGCCCTGCTTGTCGTCACCGACGGGACCGAGCGCCGTCGACAGTTTGGTCAATTCGGCCTTGATCTCGTCCCACTCCACCGGAACCGCGGTGCGCTCGAGCGGAATCTGCGCACCGTCGGCCAGTTTCGGGCCGCCACTGTAGGCGGGCGCGATCTGCACGAAGCGGGCCGACACCAGCGACGGCGCGATGATCACGGCGCGCGCGTCCGCGGGCAGATCGACGCTGCTGTCGATGCTCATCTGCACGCGCACCTGGCCCTTGCCCGGTTCGATCGAGTCGATGCTGCCGACGGTGACGCCGAGCACCCGCACCTCATCGCCTTTGTACAGGCCGGTGGTGGAGGTGAACGCGGCGGTCACCGTGTTCTTTCCGCCGCCGGTGACGAGGTAGACGCCGACCGCGACCAGCGCCGCGATCACTACCACCGCCACCGCGATCGTCCAGCGCGGCAACCCGCGCACCTGCTGGGTCAAGCTCATCGCGGGGGATCCTCCTCAGCAGGAGCGATGTACGGCGTCCTCGGGTTGGTGAAGATGTCGATCAGGTCCTGTGGCACTTGCTCCGGCCAGACCAGCGCGTCGACGAGCGGGCGCAGTTCGGTACTGGAAGCGTTCACCACGTAGGCGTTGAACCAGGGCCCGTTGCCGACCTGCTCACCGAGCGCGGCGGCGTAGGGACCGAGGCCGTCGAGGGCTTCGTTGAGGTTCTGTTCGTTGCGCTGGAGCAGCGCGAGTATCGAATTCAGGCGGTCCAGCGTCGGCCGCATCTGCGGCTCGTTGTCGGCGACCAGGCCCGAGAGCTGCCTGGCCACGTCATCGATGTAGACGACGAGCTGATTGATCGCCGCCCGGCGCCGGTCGAGCTCGCCGAGCAGCTCGTTGCCGTCGATGAGCAGGGTATTGAGCTGGGTGCTGCGATCGGCCAGGATCTTGGTGACATTCTGCGCCCGGGCCAGCAGGTCGGTCAGCGCCTGGTCGCGCACATTGATGCTGCGCGACAGGGCGGTGACGCCGTCGAGCGCGTTGCGCAGCGGGCCCGGCGTGTCGGCGAAGGCCGCCGACAGGGTGTCGAGAGTCTGGTCGACCTGATCCAGATCGAGATCGCGCACGGTCCCACCGAGATCGCTCAGCGCCTCGTTGAGCGAGTAGGGCGAGGTGGTGCGCTCGACCGGGATGGTGTCGCCGGTGCCGATCGCGCCGGGGCCGGTCGGCACCACGTCCAGCGATTTGCGGCCGAGCACCGTATTGGTCTTGATCGCGGCGGTGGTCTTCTCCCCCAGCACGATCGACTCGTCGAGGTCGAACTTCACCAGCACCTTGTCGCCGTCGAGGCTGACCTGCCGCACCTCGCCGGAACGCACACCGGCCACATGAACCGGGTCGCCCGGCACCAGACCGCCGGCATCGAGGAAGTTCGCGGTGAACGTCGCTCCCGAGCGGATGAAGGGCAGCTCGGTGAATTGCAGCGTCGCGAGCGAGATCGTCACCGCCAGAACCACACCGACGATACCGATCGTCGCCGCCGACGATTTGTTCTCATTCATTGGGCGTGCACCTTCCGGTCGCCTGCAGACCCGGCGCGTGAACTTCCATCGGCTGGCCGTTGGGGCCGCTGACCAGGAAGTTGGTACCGCAGATATACAGCTGCAGGAAGGAACCGTAGGCACCGATCCGGATGAGCTTCTTGTAGGTATCCGGCAGCTTTCCGAGCACCCAGTCGATGTGGTCGGAACCCTCGTCCAGGTTCGTGGCGAGCCTGCCGGTCTGTTCGATGGTGTTGCGCAGATCGGGACGGGCCTGCACCAGCAGGTCGTTGAGTTCCTGCGTCGCGCCCGCGATCCGCGGCAACGCGTTGCCGATCGGGTCGCGCTGGGCGGACAGGTCGCTGACCAGGCGCTGCAGTTCTTCGATGGTGGTGGCGAACTGATCGCCGCGATCGTCGATGGTGGCGAGCACGGTGTTCAGGTTGTCGATCACGCTGCCGATCAGCGCGTCCCGGTCCGCCAGGGTCTTGGCGAAGCTCCCGCCGCTGTTCAGCAGCGAGACCAGGGTGCCGCCCTGTCCCTGGAAGATCTGCAGCAGCGCCGCGGTGAGGTCGTTGACCTGTTCCGGGTCGAGCCCACGCAGCAGCGGCTTGAATCCACCGAGCAGCAGATCCAGATCCAGGGCGGGCGAGGTCTGCTCACGGCTGATGGTGTCACCATCGGAGAGCCGCCGAGCCGAACCCGGCCCCTCCAGCAGTTCCATGTAGCGGTCGCCGACCAGGTTCTCGTACTTGATCGCCGCCCGGGTACTCGCCAGCACCGCGTACTTGCTGTCGACATCGAACTCGACGTGGGCGAGGTCGTCGTCGCCGACCTTCACCGAGGTCACCGAACCCACCGGCACACCGGCGATGCGCACCTTGGCGCCGGGCAGCATGCCCGAGGAGCTGGTGAACACCGCGCGATAGCCGTTCTCGCTGGAGAACCGCGCCTGACTCAAGACGATCGCCAGGCCGGCGAACACCAGCGTCATCACCACGGTGAAGATCGCCAGTTTGATCGTCGTCCCCGTGTTCCTCACCGCGTCACTCCCGGCAATCCGTCCAGCAGCAGCTGGAATACCTTTGGCACACCGTGGAATTCGTGCTGGGTGTTCGGCGTGTACACCGTGCCCTCGCTGGTATCGGTCACCAGATAGTCCGAATGGCTGTTCGGGACCCGGTTCACCACACCCTCGCAGCGCGGGCCGCCGGTGGCGTTCACCTTGGGCAGGTCGTTCGGGTAGGTGTAGGGCTGCGCGCCGAGCATGAAGCTGGCGTTCATGCCGACACCCGGCAGCCGTCCGCCCATCATCTCCTCGGCGATCGGCATCAGCGGGCCGATGCCGTCGATGATGCAGCCCAGCGCGGGCGCGTACTCGAACAGCAGGGCGGTCGTCGGCCGTAGCAGATCGAGCGCTGTCACCAGATCGTGTTCGTTCTCGCGCAGTACCGAACCGACCGTGTCGGACAGCCCGATCACATTGACCAGCACGTTGTCGAGCTGGCCCTGCATCTCGGCGATGGTCTGCGAGGTGACCGTCGCGTTGTCGACGGTGCGCAACAGCGGGTCGGTGACCTCGGCGTAGAGGCCGGTCACCGCGGCGGTCTTGTCCAGATCCGACTGCAGGGTCGGCAGGTACGGATTGAGTTCGCGCAGATAGCGATCCGAGCGCACCAGCAGATCTCCCAGCTTGTCGCCGCGACCCTCCAGGGCGGTGCCCAACGCGGTCAGTGTCGCGTTGAGTTTCTCCGGCTCCACCTGGGCGAGCACGTCGGACAGGTGCTGGAACAGGGTGTTGAACTCGACGGTCACCGAGCTCGCCGCCACGGTGCTGCCCGGGGACAGCGAGGCCGAGGCCGGTTGGTCGGGGACGATGAAGTTGACGTACTTGGCGCCGAACACCGTGGTCGAGCGGATGTCGACACCCGCGTTGGCGGGCACCAGCTTCAGCTGGTCGGGGTCGACTTCCAACCGCAACTGGGCGCCGTCGTTCCGCAGGTCGATGTCGGCGACCCGGCCGATCTCGACGCCGCGCACCTTCACCTTGGCGTCGGGGTCGAGCACCAGGCCCGTACGCGGCGTATCGACCAGCACCACAGCGGTGTTGGTGAACGCGCCTTGGAACAGCGCGAGCGCGAGAGACGCACCCGCGACGAGCAGGCCGACCAGCGCGAGCGCGGCGAGCTTACGCCCGAGCCCGCCCTGCAGTGCGGCAACGAACCGTGAGGTATCCATCGCGCTATCCCGAGAGGTGGAAGTTGCCGGAGGTGCCGTAGATGGCCAGCGAGATCAGCAGCGTCACAGTGACGACCGCGACCAGCGAGGCCCGCACCGCATTGCCTACCGCGACACCGACACCCACCGGACCGCCGGCGGCGGTGAAACCGAAGTAGGTGTGGATCAGCATGACGGCCAGTGCCATGACGATCGCCTGCGCGAACGACCACAGGATGTCGCTCGGAATGAGGAACGTCGAGAAGTAGTGGTCGTAGACGCCGGCCGACTGGCCGTAGATCACCACCGTCGCGAAGCGGCTGGCGAGGAAGGAGGCGATCACCGCGAGCGCGTAGAGCGGGATGATCGCGATCAAGCCCGCCAGCACCCGGGTACCGACGAGGAACGGCACCGGCCTGATCGCCATCGATTCCAGCGCGTCGATCTCCTCGGCCACCCGCATCGCGCCCAGCTGGGCGGTCGCGCCTGCGCCGATGGTGGCGGCCAGACCGATGCCGGAGATCACCGGCGCGGCGATGCGGACATTGATGAAGGCGGCGAAGAAGCCGGTCAGCGCCTCGACACCGATATTGCCGAGCGAGCTGTAGCCCTGGACCGCGATGGTGCCGCCCGCCATCAGGGTCAGGAAGCCGACGATCACGACGGTGCCGCCGATCACCGCCAGTGCGCCACTGCCCATGCTGATCTCGGCGATGAGCCGGATGGTCTCGGTGCGGTAATGCACCAGCGCGCGTGGCACCGAGGCGAGCGCCTGGACGAAGAAGATCGCCTTGTCGCCGAGGGAATCCAGCGATTTCGACACCCGGTCGAAACGGCGGACCGTGCGCGGGAACTTACTGCGAACTACGAATGCCATTTCGGTCACCGCACCGTGAATTTCAGGCCGATCGCGGTGACAACCACATTCACCACGAAAAGCGCCATGAAGGCGAATACCACTGTTTGGTTCACCGCGTCGCCGACACTCTTGGGTCCGCCTTTCACCTGCAGACCGAGATAGCAGGCGACCATTCCGGCGATCAACCCGAACAGACCGGCCTTGACCTCGGAGATGATCAGCTCGGGCAGATTCGTCAGCAGCGGAATGCCGTTGACGAACGCGCCCGGATTCACGCCCTGCAAGAACACCGAGAAAGCGAAACCACCGACGATACCGACCGTGCACACCAGGCTGTTGAGCATCAGCGCCACGAACATCGAGGCGAACACGCGCGGCACGACCAGCCGGCTGATCGGGTCGATGCCCAGCACCATCATCGCGTCGATCTCTTCGCGAATCGTGCGGGCGCCCAGGTCCGCGCAGATCGCGGTGGCGCCCGCGCCAGCCACGATCAGCACCGTGACGATCGGGCCGACCTGCGTGACGGCACCGAACGCGGCGGCCGCCCCGCTGAGGTCGGCGGCACCGATCTCGCGCAACAGGATGTTGAGGGTGAAGACCACCAGCACCGTGAACGGAATCGCGACCAACAGCGTCGGCACGATCGAGACGCGAGCGACGAACCATGACTGGTCGATGAACTCACGCCATTGGAACGGTCGACGGACGGTAGCTTTCGCCACGTCCGCGCCGAGTTCGAAGAATCCGCCGACTGCCCGCAACGGGACAGCAAGGAGGTCGTTCACGCGAATTCCTCCTTCTTGGACGGGCGGACCGATCGACCCGCGTACCCGTACTTCACCGCCACCCCGATCTGAAGACTGCCCAAAGACTAGAACATGTTCCTGTTGATGTCTGCCGTTTGGGGAGACTATTACCAGGACTTTTTCACGAAATGTGCCGTCGAAACTGAAACGAAAACTGACCGGATGCCTTTTACCTCCTGTGAGGCGCCACACACCCCGACGCTCATGTCTACCAACACCTGGACCTGTGATCAACACAACTCGGCAGACATGCGCGTCGTGGCGCGCGGCGAGCCAACCTCCGGCAAATCGGCGGCAGGAAGAGTCAGCCCAGATCGCGTAGCGAACGGGCCGAGAACATGTGGTCGGCGGGCCGCTCGGCAAAGTAGCCGTGCAGCGTCGAGGCGAGGTCGGCCTCGGACCATTCGGGGCCCGCGGCGTCGAAGCGAGCTTCCACCTCGGGAGCCGCCATGAGGGCGACCATCGGGCCGTAGACGACGAACACCTGCCCGTTCACCGCGTCGGCGGCGGGCGAGGCGAGGTAGGCGACGAGCTTGGCCACATGCTCGGGCGCGAGCGGGTCGACCGAACCCTCAGGCGCCTCGGAGAACACGGCCTCGGTCATCGCGGTCCTGGCCCGCGGGCAGATCGCGTTGGAGCGAACGCCGAACCGGGACAGCCCACGCGCGGCCGACAGCGTCAGCGCGGTGATACCCGCCTTCGCGGCGCCATAGTTCGCCTGACCTTCCGGTCCGAGCAGTCCGGCCTCCGAGGAGGTGTTGACCAGCCTGCCGTAGACCGGCTCGCCCGCGGCCTTGGATGCCGCGCGCCAGTAGGCGCCGGCATTGCGCGAGAGCAGGAAGTGCCCGCGCAGGTGCACGGCGATCACCGCATCGAAGTCCTCGTCGGACATGTTGAACAGCATGCGGTCGCGGGTGATGCCCGCGTTGTTGACGACGATGTCGAGGCCGCCGAGGGATTCCTGGGCGGTCGCGATGAGCGCGTCGGCCGTCGCGCGCTCGGCGATGCTGCCGCCGACGAACTCGGCCTTACCGCCGAGCTCGCGAATCGCGGCGATGGTCTCGGCGGCGGCATCCTCGGTGAGGTCGTTGACCACGACCGCGGCGCCCGCGCCTGCCAGCGCGAGGGCTTCGGCCCGGCCGAGCCCGGCCCCGGCGCCGGTGACGATAGCGACCCGGCCGTCCAGTGAAGTCTGCATCACACTCATCGGGCCGACTTTAGAACGTGTTTCACTATCCGACAAGAGGCGATCACGCCAGCCGCAGCGCGGCCTTGGGGCACTGCGCCACCGCTTCCTCGACGTCGGCGACGCGATCGTCGGCCACATCGCCCTCGAGGACGTGCAGCTGATCGTCGTCATCGAGTTCAAACATGTCAGGGGCGATTCCTACGCACACGCCGTTCGCTTCACACCGGTCGAAATCGACGATGATCTTCATGAGAACTTCCTTCCACGCGGTCTCCGCGACACTAACCCAGACAGTACGCCCGCGAAGCGGGAACAGCTGTCGATTCACTGTCAATACTGGAACATGTTCCAGTTGGTATGCAATGATCGGTTTCGGCGGGGCCCATCCCCTGCGCCCCGCCGCGTCCGTTTTCGCAGCAGAGACCGAGGTAGGGACCCATGCGCGTCGCGTATACGCCGCAGCAGGAAGAATTGCGCGCCGAGCTGCGCGAATATTTCGCCCGGTTGATGACGCCGGAACGACGTGCCGCGCTGAGCCTGCAGACCGGCGAGTACGGCGAGGGCAATGTCTACCGCGAGGTCGTGCGCCAGATGGGCCGCGACGGCTGGCTGACGCTGAGCTGGCCGAAGGAGTACGGCGGCCAGGACCGCACGACGATGGATCAGCTGATCTTCGTCGAGGAGGCCGCGATCGCGGGCGCGCCCGTCCCGTTCCTCACGCTCAACTCGGTCGCGCCGACGATCATGCAGTACGGCACCGAGGAGCAGAAGAAGTTCTTCCTGCCCAAGATCGCCTCCGGTGAGCTGCACTTCGCCATCGGCTACTCCGAGCCGGGCGCCGGCACCGACCTGGCATCGCTGCGCACCGCCGCGGTGCGCGACGGCGACGACTTCGTCATCAACGGCCAGAAGATGTGGACCAGCCTCATCGCCTACGCCGACTACATCTGGCTGGCGGTGCGCACCGATCCGACGGCCAAGAAGCACAAGGGCATCACGATGTTCATCGTGCCCACCGACGTCGAGGGATTCTCCTGGACGCCGGTGCACACGATGGCCGGGCCCGACACCAGCGCCACCTACTACCAGGACGTGCGGGTTCCCGCGTCGTCGATGGTCGGGCCGGAGAACGGCGGCTGGTCGCTGATCACCAACCAGCTCAACCACGAGCGCGTCGCGCTGACCTCGGCCGGGCCGCTCTCGCTCGCGGTCAACCAGACGGTGCAGTGGGCGCGCGAGACCACCGGTCCCGACGGCAAGCGGGTGATCGACCAGGAGTGGGTGCGCCTGAACCTGGCTCGCGTCTACGCGAAGGTCGAATACCTCAAGCTGCTGAACTGGGAGATCGCCAGCCGTGCCGACCAGGGTGGCGAGGCGGCGCCCAAGCCGTGGGACGCCTCCGCGTGCAAGGTCTACGGCACCGAGCTGGCCACCGAGGCCTACCGCCTGCTGATGGAGGTCGTCGGCTCACACGGTTACCTGCGCCAGGACTCCCCCGGCGCGGTCATGCTCGGCAGGCTCGAGCGGATGCACCGCGCCGCGCTGATCCTCACCTTCGGCGGCGGCACCAACGAGGTGCAGCGCGACATCATCGCCATGACCGCCCTGCGCCAGCCCGCTTCCGCCCGCTGATCCCGAAAGCCGGTATTCCCTCATGGATTTCACACCCACCGAAGCCCAGACCGATCTCGCCCGGCTGACCGGCGAGATCTGCGCCAAGCTCGTCACGGCCGACCGCCTGCGCGAACTCGACACCGCGGGCCGCTACGACGAGCAGCTGTGGAAGTCGCTCGCCGAGACCGGCGTGCTCGCCGCCGCGCTACCGGAAGCCCTGGGCGGCAGCGATTTCGGCATACTCGAGCAGACCGCGATCCTGCGTGAACTCGGTCGCGTTGTCGCCGCGGTGCCCTATCTGTGGTCGATCGTCGTCGGCGCCGGTGCGCTGGCGAAATTCGGCGATGCCGACCAGCAGCAGCTGGCCGCGCGGGCGGGCGCGGGCGAGATCGTGCTGACCGCCGCGCTCGCCGAGGAACTGCGCGCCACCACCGCCGCGCCGGGCATCGTCGCCGAGCCAGCCGGTGCGGCCTGGACGCTGACCGGCACCGCGACCACCGTCGCCTACGCCGATCGCGCCGAGCGAATCCTGGTGCCCGCCATCACCTCCCATGGTGTCGGCGTCTTCGTGGTCGACCCGGACCACGCTTCGGTCACCCGCACCGCCCAGCAGGTCGTCGACCTGAGCCCCGAGTTCGTCGTCGAACTCGCCGGCACCCCCGCCGCACTGCTCGGCACCGGCGAATCCGGCGCCGACATCCTCACCTGGCTGCGCGAACACGCCTGGCTCGGCCTCTCCGCGCTCCAGCTCGGCACCCTGGAACGCGCACTCGAGCTGACCGCCGAGCACACCCGCACCCGCGAACAGTTCGGCAAGCCGATCGGCTCCTTCCAGTCCGTCGCGCAACGCCTGTCCGACGCCTACATCGACATCGGGGGCCTGCGCCTGACGGTCACCCAGGCCGCCTGGCGCCTGTCCGAGAACCTCCCCGCTGCGGAGTCCATCCACATCGCCAAGTTCTGGGCTGCCGACGCGGGCCACAAGGTCGCCCACACCGTCGTCCACGTCCACGGCGGCCTCGGCATCGACCGCGACCACATCGTCCACAACTACTTCACCGCCGCCAAACACCACGAGTTCGCCCTCGGCGGCGCGACACCCCACCTCCTCTCCCTCGGCGCCGAACTGGCGTCGAAGGAGTAACCTTGCGAGAGCCAAGTACGGCAAGGTAACTTGTAGCCAAGCAGCCGGAGCCGGTGATCGCGTCAAGTGCCTACAAGCACGGCATCGACTCCGGCGACATGGTGCACGCTTTCAACAATGCGGTCGCCGCGTTCGATCTCGATGACGGTTTCATCATGCTCATCGGACCGGCAATGGACGCGACGATGCTGGAAGTCGGCTACGTGACCAGTACCGACTCCCACGTCATCATCCACGCTATGGAAGCCCGGCCGAAGTTTCTGAGGTGATGAACATGCCGCGTACAACCAAAGACATCCTCGCCCACGCCGACGACCTGGCGAGGCGATTCGAAAACTACGAGCCGCGGGCAGAAGACGAGCGCGACCCCGCCGCGCTCGCTGCCCTGCGAGCGGCTGTGGTCGCAAGGGCCGAAGCGGAACGTCAGGTCATCGACGGCGTCGCCGCCGCACGAGAGCGTGGCGTGCCATGGTCGACCATCGGCGCCGAAGTCGGCACTTCGGGCGAAGCCGCTCGCCAGAAGTACGGCCCGCTCCTCGCCTCATAACCCAATCGGTCTGCAGCCACACCTACTCGGCGAGCCGATTCAACAGATCTCGATGGCGCGTTGCGAAGTCTTCCGACAGCGCGCCCACCTGACCGTCCGCCCGCACGGCGTCAGTCTCTTCCAGCACGGGCTCAGCCGAACGTGCACCTTCCGCTAGCCGACGATTCTGCTCGCCACTCGCATGGAGCACGTGCGCTGACGCCTCGTCGAACCGGCGCTCACTATCCGCAGCTTCCCTCGGCTGGTCCACATCCTCACAGTACGCACGGCCTGTCAACCGGAGTCGAAGTCAGGTAGCGCTGGAGGGTGGGGGCGATGTCGGTGACTATTTGCGACGGCGTCAGGTCGACTACCGGGGGAATGCGCAGGACGTAGCGACATAGGGCCAGGCCGAGGAGTTGGGTGACGATCAGGGCTGCGCGGCGGGGGGCGTCGGCGGGGGTGCCGAAGCGGAGGACGGCGGGGAGGACCTGCTGGGCGAAGACCTCGCGGAAGCGGGCGGCCACCGCGTCGTCGGTGATCGAGGAGCGGAGCAGGATCAGCAGGACGGTGTTGTCGTTCTCCTCCCAGATGGTGAGGAAGCGGCGAATCACCAACTCACCCATGGTGTCCGGGTCTGCGGCGCCGAGGTCGGGAAGGTCCAGGTCGATCTGGGCGGCGGCGGCGAAGAGGCCGTCCTTGGAGCCGAAGTAGCGCATGACCATCGACGGGTCTATCGCGGCGTCGGCGGCGATGGCGCGGATGGTGGCCTTGGCGTAGCCGTCGGTGGCGAAGCGGGCGCGCGCGGCGGCGAGGATGGCGGCGCGGGTGGCGTCCGAGCGGCGGGCCGGGGTCTCCTGGTCGGCGGAAGTCATGCCAACAAGTGTAGGCCAACAACTGTTGACTTTCATCTACGGCCGGGTTTACCGTTATGCCTACAAGCGTTGGCACACACGCGTTGACCAGGAGTCGCAATGACCGCCACCTCCCTGCCCGAAGCCACTTCCGTCGTCATCGTCGGCGCGGGCCCCGCCGGTCTCACCGCCGCGATCGTGCTCGCCGAAGCGGGCGTCGACCATGTCCTCATCGATCGGCTGAGCGAGGGCGCCAACACTTCTCGCGCCGCGGTCGTGCACGCCAGGACCCTGGAGGTCCTCGACGAACTCGGCATCGCGAAGGAACTCCTCCCGCGCGGTATCCAGGTTCCCACCTTCAAGGTGCACGACGGCCCGAAAACGTTGGCCACCGTCGAATTCGGTGACCTGCCGACCGCCTACCCCTACACGCTGATGATCCCCCAGGATGTCACCGAGCAGGTCCTGCTCGACCGGCTGCACGAGCTGGGCGGCACCGTCCACCGGCCGATCACCGTCGAGCGGGTCGGCGACGAGAACGGCTGTGTCACCGTCGAATACACCACCGCCGACAACACCGCGGGCGCCATCACCGCCGACTACGTGATCGGCGCCGACGGCATGCACAGCGTGGTGCGCGAACAGGCGGGCATCGGCTTCACCGGCGACACCTACCCCGCGTCGTTCATCCTGGCCGATGTGCGGATGAGCTGGCCGACGCCGCGAACCGAAGTCTCGCTGCATCTTTCACCGGAGGGCGTCACCGTCGTCGCGCCGCTGCCCGATCCGGAGCAGGAGCGGTATCGCGTCGTCGCCACCGTCGACGAGGCACCGGAGCACCCCACCCGCGACGACATCCAGACCCTCCTCGACGCCCGCGGACCGGCGGGCGAGGTCCACGTCGACGAGGTGCTGTGGAGCTCGCGCTTCCGCGTACACCACCGCGTCGCCGACCACTACCGCGCGGGCCGCATCCTGCTCGCTGGCGACGCCGCGCATGTCCACAGCCCGGCCGGCGGGCAGGGCATGAACACCGGCATCCAGGACGCCGCGATGCTCGCCGGGCTGCTGGCGAAAGTGGCTGCCGGCGCGCCGGATTCGCTGCTGGACGAGTACGAGACCGTACGCAGGCCGGTCGCTCTCGACGTCGTCGCCTTCACCGACCGGATGACCCGCATGGCCACCCTCCAGTCGGCCCCGGCCCGCACCCTGCGCAATACCGCGATGCGCCTGCTCACCGGCATCCCCGCGGTCCGCGGCAAACTGGCCTACCAGCTCGCCGAACTCGGCAACCGCTGAAAGAAATGGGCCCTTCCGGCGACATTGCCGGAAGGGCCCATTGCTGTTCGAACCCGCTACGCGGAGCCCGCCTCGGCGTGCTCGTCGGCAGGCCGCTCCTCGGTCTGCGACTTGGCCCACCGGTAATCCGGCTTGCCCGCGGGCGAGCGCTTGATCTCGTCGACGAACCACAGGCTGCGCGGCTGCTTGTACGACGCGATCTCCTGGGCCAGCACCGGCTTCAGGTCGGCCAGACTCGGCCGCTTGCCCTCGCGACACTGCACCACCGCGACCACCCGCTGGCCCCAGCGCGCGTCCTCGACGCCGACGACCAGCGCGTCGAAGATGTCCGGATGCGCCTTGAGCGCGCCCTCGACCTCTTCGGGGTAGATCTTCTCGCCACCACTGTTGATGCTCACCGAACCACGGCCGAGCATGGTGACGGTGCCGTCCTCCTCGACGCGCGCGAAGTCGCCGGGGATGGCGTAGCGAACCCCGTTGAACTCCTTGAACGTCGCGGCCGACTTGACCTCGTCCTTGTAGTAGCCGAGCGGAATGTGCCCGCTGCGCGCCAGCAGCCCGACGACGCCGGAACCCGGCTCGACCGGATTGCCCTCCTCGTCGAGCACCTGGGTGGCCGCGTCGATCTTCACCCGCGGGCCACCGGTGTGGGTCTGGCCCTTGGCGATCGTCGCCAGGCCACCGAAGCCGGTCTCGGAGGAACCGATGGAGTCGGTGAGCAGGCGGTTGGGCAGCAGCTCGAGGAACTTGTCCTTGAGCGGCGGCGAGAAGAGCGCCGCGCTGCTGGCGAGCACGTACAGCGACGAGAGGTCATAGGGCTCACCGGTTTCCGGGTTCCCCTCCTCCAGCGCGTCGAGCATCGGCCGCGCCATCGCGTCACCGGTGATGAAGATCAGGTTGATCTTGTGCTTGTCGACGGCCTGCCAGACGCCGTGCCCGCTGAACTCGGGGATCATCACGGCCTTGCCGCCGCCGAACAGGCTGTGGAAGGTGGCCCACTGCGCGCCGCCGTGGATCATCGGCGGGATCGGGAAGCGCACCATCTGCGGGTTGGCCGCGCCGATCTTGGCCAGCTCCCACTCGTCCTTGGTGTACTCGCCGGTGATGAAGTTGATGCCGGCGCCGAGCACCCGCCACACGTCCTCGTGCCGCCACATCACGCCCTTGGGCAGGCCGGTGGTGCCGCCGGTGTAGAGCATGTAGATGTCGTCGGGCGAGCGCTCGCCGAAGTCGCGCTCGCCGGAGGACGCGGCCAGCGCCGCTTCGTACTCCACCGTGCCGGGCGAGGTCGGGGCGTCCGTGCCGTCCTCGACGACGAGCACCGTCTTCAGACCGGGCACCTTCGAGCGGACCGCCTCGACCTTGTCGGAGTAGCGACGCTCATGGATCAGCGCGACCATGTCCGAGTTGTCGAAGATGTGCAGTAACTCGTTCTCGACGTAGCGGTAGTTGACGTTGATCATCACCGCCCGCGCCTTGAAGATCGCCACCATCGCTTCGACGGCTTCGACGGTGTTGCGGGAGTAGATTCCGACTTTGTCGCCGGGTTTCACACCCTGTTCCAGCAGGTAGTGGGCCAGTTTGTTGGCCCGCTCCTCCAGTTCGGCGTAGGTCGACTCGCGATGTTCGCCGACCAGCACGATCCGGTCGGGCATCAGGTCGACGGCGTGTTCGACGAGATCGGCTATGTTGTAGCTCACAGGAACAAAAATAGAACGTGTTACTGTTTCTGACAAGGTCGAACGTCAGGAGATATCCAAAATGTCGCATTGTCTGGTCGAGAAGCGCGATCACGTCCTCATCGTCACGATGAACCGGCCGGAGGCGCGCAACGCCCTGTCGGGCGAGATGATGGCGATCATGCGCGATGCCTGGGACCAGGTGGACAGCGATCCCGATATCCGCGTCGCGATCCTCACCGGCGCGGGCGGGGCCTTCTGCGCGGGGATGGACCTGAAGGCGATGAGCTCGCAGCATCCGGGGGACACCGCCTCCGCGGGCAGCTGGGACCCGGCCTACCTCCCCGCGCTGCTGAAGGGGCGGCGACTGGCCAAGCCGCTGATCGCGGCAGTCGAGGGCCCGGCCATCGCCGGCGGCACCGAGATCCTGCAGGGCACCGACCTGCGCGTGGCCGGGGAAAGCGCCAAGTTCGGCGTCTCCGAGGCCCGCTGGGGCCTGTTCCCGCTCGGCGGTTCCGCGGTGCGGCTGGCCCGGCAGATCCCGTACACGGTGGCCGCTGATCTGCTGCTGACCGGTCGGCACATCACTGCCGCCGAGGCCAAGGAGATCGGCCTGATCGGCCACGTGGTCCCCGACGGAACCGCCCTCGACAAGGCCTTGGCGCTGGCCGGCCAGATCGCCGACAACGGCCCTCTCGCCGTCCAGGCGATGCTGCGCACGCTGCGCGAAACCGAGGCGATGCCGGAGAACGAGGCGTTCCCCATCGAGGCGAAGATCGGCATGGAGGTTTTCCGGTCAGCCGATGCCAAGGAAGGGCCGCGCGCCTTCGCGGAGAAGCGCAAGCCGAACTTCACCGGGCAGTAGTCACCGCGAACAGGGCGCGAGCCATCCGCCTCGCGCCCTGTTCGGCCGGGTGCCTACGCGCCCGGGTAGTTCATGTAGAACGGCTCCCACTGGTGACCGTCGGGGTCGAGGAACGTGCGGCCGTGCATGCCAACCTGGGCCTCCTGGGCGCGCTTGTCCTCGTTGGTCTGCTCGGTCGCGCCCGCGGCGACGGCCGCGTCGGTCAGCGCGTCGACCTCCTCGACGCTGGCCAGCGAGAGCGCGTAGCCCGCGGCGGCGGTGTTGATCGTGTCGGCGATCGGCCGAGTGCTGAATGTCGAGAAGAAGGGCTTGGTCAGCAGCATCAGGCAGATGTTGTCGTCGATGACGATGCACGACGCGTTCTGATCGGTGAAATCCTCGTTGACCTTCCAGCCGAGCGCCTCGTAGAAGCTCTTCGAGCGGTCGAGGTCGGCGACGGGGAGGTTGATGAAGATCATCTTGCTGCTCATGGGTATCAGCCTTTCGTGGCGTCGTTGCGGTCTCGAACATGTAGACGTGACGGCTCACTGGAATTCATCGCGCCGGGCAAAGTTCGCAAATCTCGCCGGTCTGTTTTCACCTCTGTCGGCTGTCGGACCCCTGTGGCATCGTGGGAAACTATGAGCGACGCCACAACCGCTACCACCGGCCCCGATCCCGCAGTGCTGGCCGAATTCGAAACCCACCGGCGCGAATTGTGCGCGTACGCCTACCGCATGCTCGGCTCCTCGTTCGAGGCCGAGGACGCGGTGCAGGAGACCTTCACCCGCGCCTGGCGCTCCTACGATTCGTTCGAGGGCCGCGCCAGTCTGCGCTCGTGGCTGTACAAGATCGCCACCAATATCTGTCTGGACATGCTCGATCGTCCGCAGAGCCGGGCAAGGCCGATGGACCTCAACGGACCGGGCCGCCCGGATTCGCCGCTGCCCGCCCCGCAGCCCGACTACGTGTGGATCGAGCCGATCCCGAACGCGCTCGCCTTCGGCGCAGACCCGGCCGAGCACGCCTCGACCAAGGACACGCTGCGCCTCGCCTTCGTCGCCGCCTGCCAGCACCTGCCCGCCACCCAGCGCGCGATCCTGATCATGCGCGAGGTGCTGCGCTTCTCCGCGGGGGAGACCGCCGAGGCGCTGATGATGTCGCCCGCGTCGGTGAACAGCGCGCTGCAACGGGCGCGCGCCACCATGTCCAAGGTGCAGCCGACCGTCACCGACGGTTTCGACGAGGGTGATCCCGAGCAGCGCAAGCTGGTCGACGATTTCGTGAAGGCGTTCGAGGCCTACGACATGGACGCGCTCACCACTCTGCTCAAAGCCGATGTGGCGCTGTCGATGCCGCCCTTCGATCTCTGGATCTCCGGGCCGGAGAATGTGGCCGCGTTCATGCTCAGCACCGGCAGCGCGTGCCGCGATTCGCGCATGGTGCCGCTGGAAGGCGCGAACGGGCTGCCTGCCTTCGGTCACTACAAGCCCAGTGGCGAGCCCGGCGTATGGGTGCCGTGGTCGATCACCGTGCTCGAGCTCGAGGGCGACACCATCTCGGGCCTGAACTTCTTCCTCGACACCGAGAAGTTGTTCCCGCTCTTCGGGCTCGCGCCGGAGTGGCGCGAAGCCGTCTGAGCGGGAACATCTTTCAGAGCAGGCGGCGCTTGTACAGCTTGCCGTTGGGGTCGCGGGGCAGCTCCGCACGGTATTCCACCGTGCGGGGCAGCTTGTACTTGGCGAGCTGACCGGCCGCGAACTCGAGAATCTCGGCGGTGAGCGCGTCGTCGCCGGCGGTACCGTCGACCGGCTGCACGAACGCCTTGACCTGCTGGCCCCAATCCGGGTCGGGCACACCGAGAACCGCCACGTCGGCCACCTTCGGGTGGCTCATCAGCACGCCCTCGATCTCGGCCGGGTAGATGTTCACGCCGCCGGACAGGATCAGGTCGGAACGGCGGTCGCAGAGGAACAGGTAGCCGTCCTCGTCGAGGTAGCCGATGTCGCCGACGGTGAACAGGTCACCGACGCGCGACTCCTCGGTCTTCTCCTTGGCGTGGTGGTACTCGAAGCTGGACGCGCCCATCCTCATGTAGACCATGCCCTCTTTGCCCGCGGGCAATTCGGTGCCGTCGGTCTCGTCGAGGATCTTGATGACCGACCACGGCCAGGCCTTGCCGACCGAACCGGGCTTGTTCAGCCACTCGGTCCCGTTGATCACCGTGCCGCCGCCCTCGGTGGCCGCGTAGTACTCGGTGACGACCGGACCCCACCAGTCGAGCATCTGCCGCTTGGTCTGCTGCGGGCACGGCGCCGCGCCGTGCACCATGCTGCGCAGCGAGGACACGTCGTAGCGGGCGCGCACGTCCTCGGGCAGGGCGAGCAGGCGATGGAACTGGGTGGGCACCATGTGACTGTGGGTCACCTGGTGGCGCTCGATCAGCGCGAGCATGTCCTCGGGATCCCACTTGTCCATGAGCACCAGCTTGTGGCCCATCTGGATCGAGATCGTCGAGAAGTTCAGCACGGCCGTGTGATAGAGCGGCGAGCCGCAGATGTGCACGTGGTCGTCGTAGGGCGCGAGCTCGAACAGGGCGAAGAAGGCTTTGTTCGGCGCGGGGACCTGATCGGGATCGGCGCCGGTCAGCGGGCGGCGAACGCCCTTGGGGCGCCCCGTGGTTCCCGAGGTGTAGAGCATCGGCGCGCCGACCGAACGCTCGTCCGGGCGGCCGGGGTCGGCGGCGCCGAGCCAGGAGACCGGCCGGAAGCCGTCGATGACGCCTGCCGAGAAGCGGGCTTCGGCGGGCAGTTCGGCGAGCTCGGCGGCCTCGGCGGCGGTGGCGGCGAACCGCTCACTGGCCAGGAAGGCCGAGGCGTCGCTGTCGCCGAGGATGTAGGCGATCTCGGGCGCGGTGAGGTGCCAGTTCACCGCGACGATGTACAGGCCCGCCTGATACGCGGCGAAGTACGCGGCGATCGCCTCCACACCGTTGTGCAGCATGCTGACGACCACGTCGCCGGTGCGCAATCCGATGCCGCGTAGTCCGTTGGCGTAGCGGTTGGCGAGGGTGGCCAATTCTCGATAGGTGATCTCCCTGCCGTCCGGGTCGACGACGGCGATCCGCTCGGGATCGGCCGCGGCGATATTCCACAGTCCGAGGACTTCCGTTGTCTGCTGGCTGCTCACCCCATCGAATTTAGAACGTGTTCTAACTCGATACAAGGGTTTGGAGACGACGCATCTGATCGGCATCCGAAACCGAGATCAGCATCATCGTCACCCCGGCGTCCTCCCATTCCTTCAACCGCGAGCGCACATGGGCCTCGTCGCCGAAGATGGCGGTGTCGGTGATCAGCTCGTCGGGCACCGCCGCGGCGGCCTCGGCCTTGCGACCCGCCTGGAAGAGAGCGGAGATCTCGTCGACCTCGGGGCCGTAACCCATCCGCTTGTACACCTGGGCGTGGAAGTTCAGCTCGGGCGCGCCCATGCCGCCGATGTAGAGCGAGGTCACCCAGCGCATCCGCTCGATCTCGCCCGCCGGATCGTCGGTGACGACCACCTGGGCGCTCGCGGCGATCTCGAAATCGGCCCTGCTGCGCCGGGCGCCCGGCCGGGCGAACCCCTCGTCGAGCCATTCGTTGTACATGCCGGCCAGGCGCGGCGCGTAGTAGATCGCCAGCCAGCCGTCGGCGATCTCGGCGGTCTGGGCGACGTTCTTGGGACCCTCCGCACCCAGCCAGATCGGCAGCTCAGCGCGCAGTGGATGCACGATCGGCTTGAGCGGCTTGCCGAGGCCGGTCGCCCCGGGCCCGGCGTAGGGCAGGCCATAGTGCTTACCGTCGGAGGTCACCGGAGCCTCGCGGGCCAGCACCTTGCGCACGATGTCGACGTACTCGCGGGTGCGCCGCAGCGGCTGGGCGAACGGCTGCCCGTACCAGCCCTCCACCACCTGCGGACCGGAGACGCCGAGGCCGAGGATGGCCCGGCCGCCGCTGAGGTGATCGAGGGTGAGCGCGTGCATCGCGGCCGCCGCGGGCGTACGGGCCGACATCTGCGCGACGGAAGTACCGAGGCGCACCCGCTCGGTCGACGACCCCCACCAGGCCAGCGGAGTGAACGCGTCCGAGCCCCACGATTCGGCGGCGAACACCGCGTCGAACCCCGTTTCCTCGGCCGCGACGACCAGCTCGCCGGCGTTGGCGGGCGGCTGCGCACCCCAGTAACCGAGTTGCAGTCCGAATTTCATGACCGACGCCCTTTCCGGCGAATCCTTGCAAGCAGAATAAGAACCTGTTCTACTCGATATCGTGACCCAGGGGAATACCGCAGTGGAAGTATTGAGTGCACCCCTCCGGGTGCAGTTCGACTACACCAGGTCCGTCGGACCTGTCATCGGCGCCTTTCTGACCGGACTGCGCGACCGCCGGATACTCGGCGTGCGCGGCAGTGACGGCCGGGTATTGGTGCCCGCGCAGGAATACGACCCGATCACCTCGGCCCCGTTGGCCGAGCTGGTCCAGGTCGAGACGACCGGCACGGTGCAGTCGTGGACATGGGTGGCCGAGCCGCTGCCCGGGCAGCCGTTCGACCGCCCGTTCGCGTGGGCTCTCGTCCAGCTGGACGGGGCCGACACGGCGATGCTGCACGCGCTGGACGTGACCGACCCGAGCCAGGTGAGCACGGGAATGCGCGTGCGGGTGCGCTGGGCCGACGAGCGCACCGGCACGATTCAGGACATCGCCTGCTTCGAGCCGGGCGAAGGCGCCGAGGTCGCGGCACCGTCCGAGGACACCGCCGAGCCGGTGACCATGCTGACCACGCCCGTCGACATGAGCTACAAACACACGGCCTCCCCGCAGGAGAGCGTCTACCTGCGCGGCCTCGCCGAGGGCAAGCTGATCGGCGGCCGTTCCGAAGCGGGCGGGCGGGTGTACTTCCCGCCGCGCGGCGCCAACCCGACCGACGGCACACCGACCGACGATCTGGTCGAGCTGCCCGACAAGGGCACGGTGACCACCTTCTGCATCGTGAACGTGCCGTTCCTCGGCCAGCGGATCAAGCCACCGTATGTGGCCGCCTACGTGCTGCTCGACGGCGCCGACATCCCGTTCCTGCACCTGGTTCTCGGCTGCGAGGCATCCGAGGTCCGCATGGGCATGCGGGTCGAAGCCGTGTGGAAGCCGCGGGAGGAATGGGGCCACGCGCTGGCCAATATCGACCACTTCCGGCCGACCGGCGAGCCCGATGCCGCGTACGAGTCCTACCAGCACCACCTCTGAGAGGCGACGTGAGTACACCAGAAATCGCGGTGGTCGGGTTCGCCCACGCACCGCACGTGCCGGAGACCTTCGGCACCACCAACGGCGTCGAGATGCTCGTGCCGTGCTTCCAGCAGCTCTACGCCGACCTCGGCATCAGCAAGACCGATATCGACTTCTGGTGCTCCGGGTCCTCGGATTACCTGGCGGGGCGGGCGTTCTCGTTCATCTCCGCGGTCGACGCGATCGGCGCGGTGCCGCCGATCAACGAGTCGCACGTGGAGATGGACGCCGCGTGGGCGCTCTACGAGGCGTGGGTGAAGCTGCTCTCCGGGCAGGCGCAGACCGCGCTCGTGTACGGCTTCGGCAAGTCGTCGGCGGGCACGCTGCGTCAGGTGCTGACCAGGCAGCTCGACCCGTATCTGGTCGGCCCGCTGTGGCCCGATTCCGTCTCGGTCGCGGGCCTGCAGGCACGTGCCGGGCTGGACGCGGGCCGCTGGACCGAGCGCGAGATGGCCGCCGTCGCCGGTGGTGACATCGAATCCCTGCTCGCCGCACCGTATGTCGCCGATCCGCTGCGCGCGCACGACATCGCCCCGATCACCGACGGCGCGGCCGCGATCGTGCTCGCTGTCGGCGATCGGGCCAGGGAGCTGTGCGAGCGTCCGGCGTGGATCACCGGCATCGCGCACAATATCGACGCCCAGGCGCTCGGTGGCCGCGACCTGACCCGCTCGCCCTCCACCACCAGGGCGGCCGCGGCGGCTACCCGCGGCAACACCTCCTTCGACCTGGCCGAACTGCACGCGCCGTTCAGCCATCAGCAGCTGATCCTGGCCGAGGCGATCGGCCTGTCTCCCGAGACCCCGGTCAACCGGTCCGGCGGTGCGCTCGCGGCCAACCCGATGTTCGCGGCAGGCCTGGAGCGGATCGGCAACGCCGCGACGGCCATCATCTCCGGCACCGCCGACCGGACCCTCGCTCATGCGACCAGCGGCCCCGCGCTGCAGCAGAACCTGGTCGCCGTTCTGGAATCGGAGGCACGATGAGCTTCCCCGCGGCGGTGCTCGGCACCGGCCAAACTCATCACGTGACGAAGCGCGCGGACGTGTCCATGGCGGGCATGTGCCGTGAAGCGATCGATCGAGCGCTCGATGACGCGGGCCTGACCATCGACGACATCGACGCCGTCGTCGTCGGCAAGGCGCCCGACTTCTTCGAGGGCGTCATGATGCCCGAGCTGTATCTCGCCGAAGCGCTCGGCGCCATCGGCAAGCCGCTGCTGCGCGTGCACACCGCGGGCTCGGTCGGCGGTTCGACCGGCGTCGTCGCCGCCAATCTGGTGCAGGCCGGCGTGCACGGCAAGGTTCTCGCGATCGCGTGGGAGAAGCAGTCGGAATCGAATGCCATGTGGGCGTTGTCGATTCCGGTGCCGTTCACCATGCCGGTCGGCGCGGGCGCAGGCGGCTACTTCGCCCCGCACGTGCGCTCCTACATCCGCCGCTCCAATGCCCCGATGCACATCGGCGCCATGGTGGCGGTGAAGGACCGGCGCAACGGCGCGAAGAATCCGCTCGCGCATCTGCACCAGCCCGACATCACCCTCGACTCGGTGCTGGCCTCCCAGATGCTGTGGGACCCCATCCGTTTCGACGAGACCTGCCCGTCCTCCGACGGCGCCTGCGCCATCGTGATCGGCAATGCCGAGGCCGCGGCGGCGGTCGAGGCCGAGGGCAAGAAGGTCGCCTGGGTGCACGGGACCGCGATGCGCACCGAGCCGACCACCTTCTCCGGTCGTGACCAGGTCAACCCGCAGGCGGGTCGCGACGCGGCCGCCGCGCTGTGGGCCTCGGCCGGGATCACCGACCCGCTCGAGGAGATCGACGTCGCCGAGATCTATGTGCCGTTCTCCTGGTTCGAGCCGATGTGGCTGGAGAACCTGGGCTTCGCCGCCGAAGGCGAGGGCTGGAAACTCACCGACAAGGGCGAGACCGAGATCGGCGGCCGCATCCCGGTCAACCCGTCCGGCGGCGTGCTCTCCTCCAACCCGATCGGCGCCTCCGGCCTGATCCGCTTCGCCGAGGCGGCCAAGCAGGTCATGGGCCGGGCCGGTGCGTACCAGGTCGAGAATGCCCGCAAGGCCATGGGTCACGCGTACGGCGGTGGCTCCCAGTACTTCTCGATGTGGGTCGTGGGAAGCGAGCGCCCGGAATGAAATTCACCCTCGGAATCGCGCTGAGCCCGCTCGACCAGCTGACCGAGCTGGCCAAGACGGCCGAAGAATGCGGGTTCACCTCGATCGGCCTGCCCGACTCGCTGTTCTACATGAAGTCGCAGGCCGCCGACTACCCGTACACCCCGGACGGCAGCCGGTTCTGGGGGCCGGAGACACCGTGGGTCGACCCGCTGATCGCCGCGGCCTCCATGGCCGCGGTGACCACGAACCTGCGGTTCTACACCAACGTCCTCAAGCTCGGCTCGCGCAATCCGCTGCTGCTGGCCCGGCAGGTCGGCTCGATCGCGAACATGTCGGGCAACCGCTTCGGCTTCGGCATCGGCATCGGCTGGGCCCCTGAGGAATTCGAGTGGTGCGGGGTGCCCTACGCCCGCCGCGGCGCGCGGGTCGACGAGATGATCGAGATCATCCGGCTCGTGCTCGACGGCGGCATGGTCGAGTACCACGGCGAGTTCTTCGATTTCGGCGAGCTGCAGATCAGCCCGGCGCCGAGCGAGCGGGTGCCGTTCTACATCGGTGGGCACACCGGTCCGGCCCTGCGCCGGGCCGCCCGCATCGGTGACGGCTGGACCTCGGCGATGATGAAGTTCGACGACCTGGTCACCACCATCGACACCCTGCGCGAGCTGCGGGCCGAGTACGACCGGTCCGAGGTGCCCTTCGAGATCCAGGCCGTGTGCATCGACAAGTTCGGTCGCGGCGGCTACCAGGATCTGGCCGACGCCGGCGTCACCGACACCATCGTGGTGCCGTGGCTGTCCGACGGCATCGGCTTCGACGGCGAGCTGGCCGCCAAGCAGGATTCGCTGCGCAAGTTCGCCGAGAAATACATCGCCGACCCGATCGTCGCGAAGGAAAAGCCATGACGGAGACAGCGGTAGACCGTTCGGCGCGCGCGGCGGGCCTGGCCTCCCAGGCCGCGGTACGCGCCAAGGACCGGGCGGCCTGGGTCGCCCTGTTCGCCGAGGACGGGATCGTCGAAGATCCCGTCGGCCCTTCGGGTTTCGACCCCGAGGGCGTCGGCCACCGCGGCCACGAGGCGATCGGCGGCTTCTGGGACAAGGCGATCGCGCTGACCGAGTCGATCGAATTCCTCTTCGAGGACTCCTTCGCCTGCGGCAACGAGATCGCCTTCACCGGAAAGATCCGCACCACCATGGCTGGCCACGTGATCGATGCCGAGGGCGTGTTCACCTACAAGGTCGACGCCGAGGGCAAGATCGCCGCGCTGCGCGCCTTCTGGGAGGTCGACCGCGCCATGGCCACCTCTCGTCGCGTGTCCTGACGACGAAGAACGAATCAGCCCCGGTACCTCTCGGTACCGGGGCTGATTTCTTATGTCCTACTCGGATCTCAGTGCGCTACCGGGCAACCCGAGGTCTTGTAGTCGACCGGCAGTTCCTTGATGCCGTTGAGCCAGCCCGAGTGCAGGCGTCGCGGGTTACCCACCTTGGTGATATCGGGCAGGTGATCGGCGATCGCGTTGAAGATCAGGTCGATCTCCAGGCGGGCCAGGTTCGCGCCGACACAGAAGTGCGCGCCGGTGCCGCCGAAGGACAGGTGCTGGTTGTCCTGGCGCATGATGTCGAACTTCTCCGGGTTCTCGAAGACGTCCTCGTCGAAGTTGGCCGAGCGGTACAGCATGACCAGACGCTGCCCCTTCTTGATCTGCACGCCACCCAGTTCGGTGTCCTCGAGCGCGGTGCGCTGGAAGGAGGTCACCGGCGTGGCCCAGCGGATGATCTCGTCGACCGCGCTGGACGGGCGCTCCTTCTTGAACAACTCCCACTGGTCGGGGTTCTCCATGAAGGCGATCATGCCGTGGCTGATGGCGTTGCGGGTGGTCTCGTTGCCTGCGACGGCCAGCACGATGACGAAGAAGCCGAACTCCTCCGGCGTGAGCGCCTCACCGTCGACGTCGGCCTCGATCAGCGTGGTGACCAGGTCGTCGGCCGGGCAGGCCTTCCTGGCCTCGGCCATCTGGTACGAGTAGCCGAGCAGCTCCATCGACGCGGCGACCGGGTCGACGTCGACATTGTCGGGATCGTCGTAGCCGGTCATGTCGTTGGACCACTCGAAGACCTTCATCCGGTCTTCCTGCGGCACGCCGATGAGCTCGGCGATCGCCTGCAGCGGCAACTCACAGGCCACCTGCGTGACGAAGTCGCCGCCGCCCGACTCGGCCGCGGCCTTCACGATCTTCTCCGCGCGCGCCGACAACTCGGCCCGCAGGCCGTTGACCGCGCGCGGGGTGAAGCCCTTGGCGATCAGCTTGCGGAGCTTGGTGTGCTCCGGCGCGTCCTTGTTGAGGATGACGAAACGCTGCAGTTCGATCTGCTCGCGCGTGATGTCGTCGTTGAAGCGCGGGATCGCGGTGTTCTCGTAGGTGGAGAACACGTCGCTGCGACGCGACACCTCCTTCACGTCGGCGTGCTTGCTCACCACCCAGAAGCCGTCGTCGTGGAACCCGCCGACGTCGGGCGACTTCGGATTCCACCAGATGGGAGCCGCGCGCCGCAGCTCCGCGAATTCCTCTGTCGGGACACGCTCGGCGTAGATAGCAGGGTCGGTGACGTCGAACCCGTCCGGCAGGTTCGGCCGGGTGCCCGTCGCTTGACCGGGGCCGGCGTGTTCGGTGCGCGGATCTACCACCAGATGTCTCCTTCGACAAACTGAAACACGTTCTACAATCATTCAAGCATAGGGGTTGCCGTGACGGAAGAACCACGCGGTTTTACCCTGGATGTAGAAACAGAACTTGTTGCAGTTACGAGGGAGAATCACATGGGCACACCCGTGATCGTCGAGGCCGTGCGTACCCCGATCGGCAAGCGCCGCGGACAGCTTTCGGGACTGCACGCCGCCGAGCTGCTCGGCCTGGCCCAGCGCGGCCTGCTCGATCGGGCAGGCATCGACCCGGCCGAGGTCGAGCAGGTGATCGGCGGCTGCGTCACCCAGGCGGGCGAGCAGTCCAACAACGTCACCCGGGTCGCCTGGCTGCACGCGGGCCTGCCCTGGCAGACCGGCGCCACCACCATCGACGCCCAGTGCGGCTCGGCGCAGCAGGCCAACCACCTCGTCGCCGGCCTGATCGCCACCGGCGCGATCGACACCGGCATCGCCTGCGGCGTCGAGGCCATGAGCCGCGTCCCGCTCGGCGCGAACGTCGGCACCGAGGCGGGCCCGCGGCGGCCCGCGTCGTGGTCGATCGATCTGCCCGATCAGTTCGGCGCGGCCGAGCGAATTGCCCGCAGGCGCGGCATCACCCGCTCCGATATCGACGAATTCGGCCTGCGCTCACAGCAATTGGCGGCTCAGGCCTGGGCCGAGGGCCGCTTCGATCGCGAGGTGCTCCCGGTGTCGGCGCCGGTGCTCGACGGCGAGGGCAATGCCACCGGCGAGAAGCTGGAGGTGACCCGCGACCAGGGTCTGCGCGCCACCACGCTCGAGGGTCTCGCGGCACTGAAGCCCGTCGTCGCCGACGGCATCCACACCGCGGGCACCTCGTCGCAGATCTCCGACGGCGCGGCCGCGGTGCTGCTGATGGACGAAACCGTCGCGCGCAACAAGGGTTTGCGGCCGCGGGCGCGCATCCACACCCAGGTGCTCGTCGGCGCCGAGCCGGAGTTCCACCTCGACGGTCCGGTACAGGCGTGCACCCGGCTGCTCGAGCGCTCCGGAATGACGATTGCGGATATCGACCTTTTCGAGATCAATGAAGCATTCGCGTCGGTCGCACTTTCATGGGCTTCTGTACATCAGCCGGACATGGACCGGGTAAATGTCAACGGCGGTGCGATCGCAATCGGGCATCCGGTCGGCTCCACCGGTTCCCGGCTCATCACCACCGCTTTGCACGAGCTCGAACGAACGGGCAAGGGCACGGCCATGGTGCTGATGTGCGCAGGCGGCGCGCTCGCGACCGGAACGATCATCGAACGCCTGTAGACTGGACCTCACCGAAACCGGGCGCCCAGGTTGAACATTCATCCCAGGGCGCCCGGAACGTGTCGTACGCCACACAATCCAGGGGGCCCGGGGGAACATGAGACATCAGCTAACTTCACGCTACCATCGGCCTATGGTCGAAGAACCCCGCGACGGGCACGAACCCCGGCACCCTCGGGCTCGACAAGAGTCGTTGGCGTGACCCGCAAACGCGACCGCCGCCGCCCCTGCACGCAGGTGAGCGTCGGAAACCGTAGAGAAATCCGGAATCAGGCGTAGGTTTTCAGTTACTGAGCCGCTAATATCAATGATACGTATCCGAGATAACGACTGTTAGTACAGTGAAGGGAATTGGGCGGCTCACAATGGCTGATTTCGCGGCGCGGCTGAACAAGCTGTTCGAAACCGTGCATCCCCCGGGGCGCAAGCCGCACACCAACGCAGAGGTTGCGGCTGCGCTGACTGCCTCCGGGCATCCGATCTCGAAGCCGTATCTCTCGCAGCTGCGGTCGGGACAACGAACCAACCCGTCCGACGAGACGGTGGCCGCCCTGGCGAAGTTCTTCAAGGTCAAGCCTGACTACTTCTTCAACGACATCTACGCGGCCAAGATCGATCACGACCTGGAACTGCTCGCGCAGCTGCAGGGCTACGGGCTGCGTCGACTGTCCAGCAGGGCATTCGACCTCTCGGAAGAATCACAGAATTTGCTCACCTCCATGGCGGAGAAGTTGAGGGCCAGCGAGGGCTTGCCCGAAATTCCTCCGGACGGAACGGAATAGGATCCACGCGACGGTCGGCCTGACGCACCTGCTGGTGTCCTGGGTACGGCCGAGAAACATTGGATACGTGCACAGCGAACGGGCCTGAGACGGTGAAATCCACCAGCTCAGGCCCGTTCTCTGTGTTGATACTCAGCTGGCGGCGGCCGCGCTCTTCGGCGTCGCGCCCGCCGCGGCGACGGCCGCGTCGTACTTGGTCGCGATCGCCAGTACCCAGCCGCGCGGGCTCACACCCGGCGGCGGCGCGATCCAGCGCGCGTCGACGAACAAGTCCCCCAACGGATCTCGCGCCCATTCGGCGACGACCGTGGCCCGCTCCGGCACCGAGGCAGGCGGTTCGCCCGCCGCCGGGATGACGATGCCGCTGCCGGAGAGCAGATACAGCGCGTCCATCACCTGGGCCACGTGGTCGGAGGCCTTCAGCTGGGTCGAGGTGGCGTTCTGTTCGGGAGCGACCACATCGGGGAAGCGCCCGATCATCAGCTTGTGCAGCGGACGGATGCGGCGCAGTGTCATCCGCGCACGCCCCCACAACTCGACCACGATCGACACCGCGCCGAACGCGATCAGCAGACTCGCGATCTCCCAGGCCTGCCAACCCCAGGTGGGCTCGCCGGGCGGGGCCGGTTCGGCGTTCTGGAAACCGCGGCCCGCGTTGGCGACCGCGAGCACCGCGACCAAAGCCGTTCCAGCGGTGTAGATCGCGATGCCGCGACCCAGTGTCGTCCAGTCCAGGTTGCGCAGACCGGTGGTCACGATGAAGACCGCGCCGAGCGCGACCACGAGCCAGCCGAAGGTGAACGACCACGCCAGGGTGATCGCGATCGCGAGGGCACCGAGGCCGTAGACCATCAGCGCGATCTGGCGCAGATTGCGGCGCGAGACCACCGGCCACGCGGCCGAGGCGACCACCGAGGTGGCCGTGGTGAACAGGATCCACGCCGAATCGACGATGCCGGTGGACAACCAGCCGCTGCGGAGGCCGCCGGGTAGCAGATTGTCCACGGCCACCGCGATATCGGGAATGGCGACGGTCGCCGCGAGTGCGACGGCGGCGACCGCGACGACGATGGCCACGCGGGCGGTCGTCGCCGGCTTGACCAGCACGCGACCCACTCGCGCACCCGCGGCAACCCAGACCAGCAGGGCTGTCAACCAGAGTGTCATCCGAGTGCCTCATCGAATCGAAGGACCGAGACGCCTGCGCCCCGGTTGTTGAACACGCGCAGCCGGGTCATGAGCATGGCCGCGAAGGTCTCGGCCTCCCACTCGGCGAGGTCGTCGGCGCCGTCGTCGACGATCTGCGCGTGGGCGCGCTGGCTGAGCATGTAGGCGATCAGGTCGTCACTGACCTCGAGCGTGGTCTCCACCGCGTGCGCGCCCTCGTGGTCGAAGACGATGTGGCCCAGTTCGTGCGCGAGGGTGTGGTCGCGACTGGGTAGCGCGTCGGCCAGGACGATGATGTCGCGTTCCGGATAGAACCGGCGCTGACCACAGACGCCGGGGCCCAATTGCGCACTGGTGATCTCGATTTCGCGCTTCCGCTCGCGCGAGATCGCCGCGACGACCTCATCGAGGGTGGTCGCGTCGGAGTCGGCGGCGACCGCGCAGACCGCGTCCACCGCGGCGGCGACGCGGCGGTAGGACCTGGAGGTGCTCTGGGTCTTGCTCTTGCTCATCGAAGATCCCCTCACGACCTCGGTCCGAAGAACTCGGCACGCGCCGCGTTCACCCGTGCTTGGGCTGCCGCGGCACCTTGGAAACTCACTGCGCCCGAGCCGGTACCGGCCAGGGCCAACGCGATCAGGCCGCCGATCACCGACAGCAGTTTCGGTTCGGGCAGGCCACTGTTGTCGCTGGTCGGCTTGAACGCGTGATTCGGTGCTGCCGCCGGGGCAGGCGCGGCCGCCGCGGGCGGTGCTGCGGGCGCCTCGACGGCGGGCGGTGCCGCGGCCGGAACCGGCGCTGCCACAGCGATATTCGGCACGGACGGCGCGGCGGGCGCGGGCGGAATCGCGATCGAGGGCAATGCGGGCGCTGCCGGGGCGGAGGGGATCGGGATCAGCAGCAAGAGCAGCGGCGAGGCCGAGCCCACCGCGGCGGAACCGACGGCAGCCGAGCCGACCGCGGCCGAACCCGCGCCTGCGGAACCGACGGCAGCGGAGCCGATACCCGCTGAACCCACTGCGGCGGAACCGGTGCCGAGGACAGCGGAGCCAAGGCCGAGGGCAGCGGAACCGGTGCCTGCGGCGGCCGAACCGACCGCTGCCGAGCCGGTACCGAGTACTGCCGCCGCACCAGCCGAACCGGTGCCGAGCACCGCGGCCGCACCAGCCGAACCGGTCGCGAGGACGCCGGCGGCGCCTGCCGAACCCGTGCCGAGGACTGCCGCGATACCGGCTGAACCGGTACCGAGGATGGCGCCGACGCCGGCCGAACCGGTGCCGAGCAGCAGGCCGAGACCCGCGGAGCCGGTACCGAGGACAGCGCCGGCTGCGGCCGAACCGGCGGCTGCGGAGCCCGCGGCGGAACCGGAGCCGTTGACTTCCTTCTTCGGAATGTCATACGTGGACTGGCCGGGGATGTTCAGCGGCTGCCACTCGCTGTCACCGGCGACGGGCGCACCGGCGGGATCAGTGGGGGCCTGCCCCTGGTTGCCCTGGCCGCCGTCACCGGAGCCGCTGGGCAGCCTCAGCTCGCCGAGCTTGCCGTTCTGACCGCCGTTCCCCTGACCGTTGTCATTCCCCTGTCCACTGCTTCCACTCCCGGGCGCCTGGGCGGCGGGAGTCGGTGGTTTTTCCGGTGCGGCGGCGGCGAGAGCAGGCCAGAGCAGAGCAGATCCGGCCAGCACGCTCGCAGCGGCAAGCACGCGCACGATGCGACCAACGGCCATGCGCTTGTCATCCCCTCATCCGTTCAGCGCAGCATTACCCCCGGTCGCGACACATTCCGGGATCGACGAACAGTAGCCCATGGTAAACCCACCGTTGCTTCCACGCAGGAGAGAGCAAGAGCCGTCCAGTCCCCTAAACGGGCGTGACATGCCAAAAGCGCAGGCCGGGGAGGTTTCCCCGGCCTGCGCTCCACATGTTTGCTATGCGCCGTACACCGGTTCCGGTGCGACGCTCTTCTCGATCAGTTCGGCCACGACCGGGCCCAGCTCCGCCGGATTCCAGCGGGCGCCGCGGTCGACCGGAGCACCGTGGCGCCAGCCCTGCGCGACCGCCACCTTTCCGCCCTCCACCTCGAACATCCGGCCGGTCACCCCGGCCGACTCGGCGCTGCCGAGCCACACGACGAGCGGGGAGATGTTCTCCGGCGCCATCGCGTCGAAGCCGGAATCGGGGGCGGCCATGGTGTCGGCGAAGACCGTCTCGGTCATCCGGGTGCGGGCGGCGGGCGCGATCGCGTTCACCGTGACGCCGTAGCGGCCGAACTCGGCCGACGCGGTGAGGGTGAGACCGGCGATGCCTGCCTTGGCCGCGCCGTAGTTGCCCTGGCCGACGCTGCCCTGCAGACCGGCGCCGGAGCTGGTGTTGATGACGCGGGCGTCGACCGGACGACCCGCCTTGGACTCGCCCCGCCAGTACTCGGCCGCGTGCCGCATGGTGGCGAAGTGACCCTTGAGGTGCACGCGAACCACCGCGTCCCACTCGTCCTCGCCCAGGTTGACCAGCATCCGGTCGCGCACGAAGCCGGCGTTGTTCACCAGCACGTCGAGGCCACCGAAGGTGTCGACGGCCTGGCGGATCAGGCGACGGGCGCCCTCCCAGTCGGCGATGTCGTCGTAGTTGGCGACGGCCTCGCCACCGGCGGCGACGATCTCGTCGACGACCTGCTGGGCCGGGGTCTCGGTGGTCTCGGCGCCGTCGAGCGCGGTGCCGACGTCGTTGACCACCACGCGCGCGCCCGCGGCGGCGAAGGCGAGCGCGTGCGCGCGGCCGATCCCCCGGCCCGCGCCGGTGACGATGACGGTGCGGCCCGCGCAGATCAACTGCTGGTCGTCCATATGAGCTCCTGTGTCTTATCGGGGTCTAGTGGTTGGCGGTGGCGGCGTCCAGGAAGGCCGGGCGTTCGCCGCCGCCGTGGACGAGCAGGGTGGCGCCGCTGACGTGCGCGGCCAGGGCTGAGGCGAGGAAGAGCGCGGCGCTGCCGACGTCGGCGGGGCTGGCCAGCCTGCCCATCGGCACGGTCTTGGCGACCGCGGCCACACCGTCGGCGTCGCCGTAGTGCAGGTGGCTGAGCTCGGTCTCGACCGGGCCGACGACGACGGAGTTCAGGCGGACCTTGGGCGCCCATTCGACGGCCAGCGAAGAGGCCAGGTTGTCCAGGCCCGCCTTGGCCGCGCCGTAGGCGGCGGTGCCCGGCGAGGGCCGGTGCCCGCTGACGCTGGTGATCATCACGATCGAGCCGCCCGCGTCCTGCTTCTGCATCACCGCGTTGGCCTGCTGCGAGATCAGCAGGGGTGCGAGCAGATTCAGCTCCACGATCTTGGCGTGGAACTTCGGGCTCGCCGCATCGGCCATCGCGAACGGCGCGCCGCCCGCGTTGTTCACCACGTGGTCGATCCGGCCGTATCTGGCCAGGATCTCGGCGAACATCGCCGCCACCGCGTCGACGTCGCGGACATCGCAGGTGAGGTGTTCGGTGCTGCGCTCACCCACCGTGATCGGTTCGTCGGCGGGCCTGCGCGCGCAGGTCAGCACGGTCGCGCCAGCGGCGAGGAAGGCCCGGCTGATGCCGGCGCCGACGCCGCGCACGCCGCCCGTCACCAGAACGATCTGCTCGGAAAGGTCGATTTCTACAGCCACCGTGCTAACCTACCAAGCAATTGCTTGCTTTGTCTCGGGGTTCGCCCGAGTCGCGCACGATGGGACTTGCGATGGGGATAAACCGTCACACCGAAACCGAGGGCGTCGAAGTCGTCACAGTCGACTACCCGCCGGTCAACGCACTACCGTCCGACGGTTGGTTCGCCCTGGCCGACGCCATCCGGGAGGCGGGCCGTAATCCGGAGACCCGGGTGGTCGTGCTGCGGTCCGAGGGCCGTGGGTTCAACGCCGGCGTCGACATCAAGGAGATGAACGCCGATACCGGGCACACCGCGCTGATCCGCGCGAACCATGGTTGCTTCGAGGCCTTCGCGGCCGTCTACGACTGCCAGGTGCCCGTGGTCACCGCCGTCAACGGGTTCTGCCTGGGCGGCGGCATCGGGCTGGTCGGCAACTCCGATGTCATCATCGCCTCCGACGACGCCACCTTCGGCCTGCCCGAGGTGGACCGTGGCGCGCTCGGCGCGGCCACGCACCTGGCCCGGCTGGTCCCCCAGCATCTGATGCGGACCATGTTCTACACCGCGGGCAAGCTCACCGCCCAGCAGCTGCACCACTACGGCTCGGTGTACCAGGTGGTGCCGCGCGCCGAACTCGACGCCGCGGCCATGGAGGTCGCCAAGAACATCGCGAACAAGGACGGCCGCGTGATCCGGGCCGCCAAGCGCGCGCTCAACGGCATCGACGTGCAGGACGTGCACCGCTCCTACCGCTACGAGCAGGGCTTCACCATGGAGCTCAACCTCGCCGGTGTCGCCGACGAGATCAGGGCGCGTTTCGACGACGATCTCGCCGCGCAGAAGAAGGAGAAGTAGGCGCCATGCGCGACAAGAGAATGACGCTCGACGAGGTCGTCGGCGAGCTGCGCAGCGGCATGACCATCGGCATCGGCGGCTGGGGTTCCCGGCGCAAGCCGATGGCGCTGGTACGCGCGCTGCTGCGCTCGGATGTCACCGACCTGACCGTGGTCACCTACGGCGGTCCCGATCTGGGCCTGCTGTGCTCGGCGGGCAAGGTGCGCAAGGCGTACTACGGGTTCGTCTCGCTGGATTCGGCGCCCTTCTACGATCCGTGGTTCGCCAAGGCGCGCACCGAGGGCGCGATCACCGTGCGCGAGATGGACGAGGGCATGGTCAAGTGCGGTCTGCAGGCCGCCGCGGCCCGGCTGCCGTTCCTGCCGATCCGGGCGGGCCTCGGTTCGTCGGTGATCGACTTCTGGGAAGGCGAGCTGAAGACGGTCCAGTCGCCCTACCCGGCCGCCGACGGCAGGACCGAGACGCTGGTCGCCATGCCTGCGCTGAACCTCGACGCCTCCTTCGTGCACCTGGACCTGGCCGACAAGCACGGCAATGCCGCCTACACCGGCGTCGACCCGTACTTCGACGACCTGTACTGCCTGGCCGCCGAGCGGCGCTACGTCTCGGTGGATCGCCTGGTCGAGACCGAGGAGCTGGTGAAAGCCGTTCCGCAGCAGTCGATCATCCTCAACCGGATGCTGGTCGACGGGGTCGTCGAATCGCCCGGTGGCGCGCACTTCACCTTCTCCGGCAGTTACGGCCGCGACGAGAAGTTCCAGAAGCACTATGTGGCCGCCGCGGCGACGCCCGAGTCGTGGGCCGAGTTCAAGGCCCGCTATCTGGATGTCTCCGAGGACGAATACCAGTCCGCTGTCCACGCTTTCGCCGAGGAGCAGAAGCTATGAGCATTACTCGTGCTGAGGTCTGCGTCGTCGCCGCCGCGGAGATCTTCCGTGGGGCCGGTGAGATCATGGCGAGCCCGATGTCGACGGTCACCACCATCGGCGCCCGGCTGGCCCGGCTCACCTTCGAGCCCGATCTGCTGCTGTCCGACGGCGAGGCGCTGTTCTTCGCCGAGGTCCCGGCGATCGGCGCGAAAGCCCCTGTGGAGGGCTGGATTCCGTTCTCCAAGGTGTTCGATGTGGTCGCTTCCGGCCGTCGGCACGTGGTGATGGGCGCCAACCAGATCGACCGGTTCGGCAACCAGAACCTGTCGGCCTTCGGTCCGCTGCAGCAGCCGACCCGGCAGATGTTCGGTGTGCGCGGCGCGCCGGGCAACACCATCAACCACGCCACCAGCTACTTTGTGCCCCGGCACAACAAGCGGGTGTTCGTCGATCAGGTCGACATCATCTCCGGAATCGGTTACGACCGTATCGATCCCGAGAACCCGGCCTACCGCTTCCACCACCTGCACCGGGTGGTGACCAACCTGGGCGTTTTCGATTTCAACGGTCCCGACCACACCCTGCGCGCGCTGTCGCTGCATCCGGGTGTGAGCGCCGACGAGGTCGCCGAGAACACCTCCTTCGAGGTGGCCGAGCTCGGCACCGCGGGCGAGACCAGGCTGCCCACCGAGGAAGAGCTGCGGATCATCCGAACCGTGCTCGACCCCAAGGGTTTCCGGGAGAAGGAAGTGGCGGCGTGAGCGCGCGCTTGCGGACTCCGCTGACCGAGCTGGTCGGGATCGAGCATCCGGTCGTGCAGACCGGGATGGGCTGGGTCGCCGGTCCGCGCCTGGTCGCGGCCACCGCCAACGCGGGCGGCCTCGGCATCCTGGCCTCGGCCACGATGACCTTCGAGGAGCTCGAGGCGGCGATCGCCAAGACCAAGTCGCTGACCGGCAAGCCGTTCGGCGTGAACATCCGCGCCGACGCCACCGATGCCACCGAGCGCATCGACCTGCTCATCCGTGAGCGGGTCAAGGTCGCGTCCTTCGCGCTCGCGCCCAAGAAGGACCTCATCGCCAAGCTCAAAGACGCCGGCGTGGTGGTGGTTCCGTCGATCGGCGCCGCCAAGCACGCGGTGAAGGTGGCCTCCTGGGGCGCCGACGCGGTGATCGTGCAGGGCGGCGAGGGCGGTGGGCACACCGGCCCGGTCGCCACCACCCTGCTGCTGCCGTCGGTGCTCGACGCCGTCGACATCCCGGTGATCGCGGCGGGCGGCTTCTTCGACGGTCGCGGCCTGGCCGCCGCGCTGTCCTACGGCGCGGCGGGCGTCGCCATGGGCACCCGATTCCTGCTCACCCAGGAGAGCACCGTCCCGGAGGCCGTGAAGCAGGAGTACCTGGCGCGCGGTCTGCAGGACACGGTGGTCTCGGTGAAGGTCGACGGCATGCCGCACCGGATGCTGAACACCGAACTGGTCGAGAAGCTGGAGCACTCCGGCGGCTGGCGCGGCCTGTCCGCGGCGGTCGGCAATGCGGCCAAGTTCAAGTCCATGACCGGCATGAAGTGGTCGACGCTGATGCGTGACGGCCTGGCGATGCGCAAGACCAAGGACCTCAGCTGGTCCCAGGTCGTGATGGCGGCCAACTCGGCGATGCTGACCAAGGCCGGTCTCGTCGAGGGCCGCACCGACGCGGGCGTGCTGCCCGCGGGCCAGGTCACCGGCATCATCGACAGCCTGCCGACCGTGGCCGAGCTGATCGACGGGATCGTCACCGACGCCGTCGCCCGGATCGAGGCGATCTCGGCGCTGACCATCGAACCCGCCTCCGAGGCCCACTGACCGGAGCCACACCCGGCTCCCTCCACAAGCTCGCCCCGATCGACGGCCCAGAGCCAACCGTCGGTCCCATGGGGCGATCGAACACCGGACCCGGTGCCGCACTCACGAGGTGCGCATCGGGTCCGGTGCTCTTTTCGGGCCGATGTCGTCCGGGTCTCGCGGCCACGACACGCGCTCGAAGCCGCTGCCGACGGTGGCCGGTCGCCTAGAATTTGCCGGACATCGACATCGTGGCGGGAGGTCGCGTGGACGCCGGGAATCAGCGGCAGGTCCAGGCCGCACCGATGCCGGTATGCGCGATGATTGCCACGCCCGTCATCGTCCGCGCGCGTTCCCTCGCCGGCACCGATCCGGAGGAGTAGCGCGATGACAGCCTCGGAACAGACAGCGACGAAGAAGATGCCGTTGCTGACCTTGTCGGCGATGGTGGTCGGCTCCATGGTCGGTGCGGGCGTCTTCTCGCTACCGCGCAACTTCGGGCAGGCCACCGGCGGATTCGGCGCGATCATCGCCTGGGCGATCGCAGGCACTGGAATGCTGATGCTGGCGTTCGTCTTCCAGACGCTGGCCGTGCGCAAACCAGACCTCGACGCCGGTGTCTACGCCTACGCCAAGGCCGGCTTCGGTGAGTACCTCGGCTTCTTCTCCGCGTTCGGGTACTGGGCCAGCGCCTGTGTCGGCAATGTCAGCTACTGGGTGCTGATCAAGTCCACCCTCGGGCAGGTGCTGCCCATCTTCGGCGAGGGCAACACCGTTCCCGCGGTGCTGCTGTCGACGGTGTGCATCTGGGCGTTCCATTTCATGGTGCTGCGCGGGGTCCAGGAGGCCGCCGCCATCAACCAGATCGTCACCGTGGCCAAGCTGGTGCCGATCCTGGTGTTCATCGTGGTGCTGCTGTTCTTCTTCGACCCCGGTGTCTTCGCGGACAACTTCTGGGGCGGCGAGGCGTATTCCGAATCGCTGGTCGCACAGGTGCGTTCGACGATGCTGGTGACGGTCTTCGTGTTCCTCGGCATCGAGGGCGCGAGCGTGTATTCCAGGTACGCGCGCAAGCGCGAGGACATCGGCCGCGCCACCGTGCTCGGATTCCTCAGCGTGCTCGCCATTTTCGCGTCGGTGACCATGGTGTCGTTCGGCATCATGCCGCGTGCCGAACTCGCCGCGGCGCAGCAGCCGTCGATGTCGCCGGTGTTCGAATCCGCCGTCGGCACCTGGGGCGCCTGGTTCATCAGCATCGGACTGATCATCTCGGTCCTCGGCGCCTACCTGGCCTGGACACTGATGGCCGCCGAGGTGTTGTTCGTGGCGGCGAAGGACCGGGACATGCCGTCGTTCCTGACCCGGGTCAACAACGCCGAGGTACCGGTGGTGGCGCTGATCTTCACCAGCGTGCTTATCCAGATCGTGCTGATCACCACCCTGTTCTCGGACGACGCCTTCACCTTCACCCTCAAGCTGTGCAGTTCGCTGTCGCTGGTGCCATACCTGCTTGCCGCGGCCTACGCTCTCAAACTCGCCTACACCAGGGAGACCTACGAGCAGATCGAACCGGACAACCGCGCCACAGAGCTCGTCATCGCCTTCGTCGCCACCTTCTACACCGCGTTCATGCTCGTCGCGGCCGGACTCGAATTCCTGCTGCTGTCGTGCATCATCTACGCGCCCGGCACCATCTTGTTCGCCCTGACCCGTCGCGAGGCGGGCAGGCGGGTCTTCTCGCCCTGGGAGGCGGTCCTGTTCGGTGCCGTCGCCCTCGGCGCCGTCGTCGGCATCGCCGGCCTGGCGACCGGAGCCATCTCGATCTGAGTCCGCCCGATCTGAGGAGCAGAAATGACCGGAACCCCCGCCACCGCGTTCGGCGTCCACTCCGAAGTCGGCACGCTGCGCAAAGTCCTGGTGTGCGCGCCCGGCCTGGCACACGAGCGGCTCACTCCGACCAATTGCGATGATCTGCTCTTCGACGATGTGCTGTGGGTGCAGAACGCCAAACGCGACCACTTCGACTTCATGACGAAGATGCGCGACCGCGGCGTCGAGGTGGTCGAGCTCCACAATCTGCTCGCCGAAACCCTCGCCGTGCCCGGCGCGAAGGACTGGATTCTCGATCGCAAGATCGTGGCCAACGAGGTCGGGCTCGGGCTGATCGACGGCACCAGGGCCTACCTGGACTCGGTGGACGACCGCACCCTGGCGACCTACCTTCTCGGCGGACTCGCGACCGCGGACCTGCCCGCCGAATTCCGTTCCGGTTACCTGGCTCTGGCGCGCGAGCAGACCGGGGTCCGCGAGTATCTGATGCCGCCGCTGCCGAACACTCTCTACACCCGCGACACCACCTGCTGGCTCTACGGCGGCGTCACGCTCAATCCGCTGTACTGGCCCGCCCGGCACGACGAGACCCTGCTGATGGGCGCGATCTACGCGTTCCATCCCGACTTCACCGGCGCGAAGGTCTGGTGGGGCGATCCCGAACAGGATTGGGGGCTGGCCACTTTCGAGGGCGGCGACGTGATGCCGGTCGGCAACGGGGTGGTCCTGATCGGGATGAGCGAACGGACGTCCCGGCAGGCGATCACCCAGGTCGCCGCGTCGCTGTTCGAGGCAGGTGCCGCCGAGCGGGTGATCGTGGCCGGAATGCCGAAGCTGCGCTCGGCGATGCATCTCGACACCGTGTTCACCTTCGCCGACCGCGACCTGGTCACGGTGTACCCCGACATCGTCTACGGCATCCACCCGTTCTCCCTGCGGCCCAGCGACCGCGCACCCGGCGTCGAGGTGATCGAGGAGACCGCACCGTTCCTCGATGTGGTGGCCGAATCGCTGAACCTGCCGAAGCTGCGGGTGGTGGAGACCGGCGGCGGCTACTACGCCAACGAACGACAGCAGTGGGACAGCGGCAACAACCTGGTCGCTGTCGAACCCGGTGTCGTTTTCGCCTACGACCGCAACACCCACACCAATTCGGCCCTGCGCAAGGAAGGCGTCGAGGTGATCAGCATCGTCGGCGCCGAATTGGGCCGCGGCCGCGGCGGCGGACACTGCATGACCTGCCCGCTGATCCGCGACGCCGTCGAGTTCTGAGCGGCCCGGGCGGGGGTGATCAGCGCGGGCGCACCTCGACACGGTTGTCGTGGAACACCGCGCCGCCGCCGTAGTCCGAATCCCGTTCGGCGATGGTCGCGTTGACGGTGGCGCCGTCGGTGAACTTGGCCCAGCGGCCCTTGGTCGTCGCGGCGACGCCCGGCCTGACCCGGTCCGATACCTCGGCCACCGCCTCGAATGCGCCGCGCGCGTTGGACACCAGCACCGCGGCACCGTCGGTGATGTCGCGGGTGGCGGCGTCGTCGGGGTGCAGGGTGATCGTGGAATCGCCTGCTCGGCGGCGCAATTCGGGGTTGCTGCCGAAAGAGGTGTTGAGGAAATAGTGCGAGGCGGCGGAGATCAGCACCAGCCCGTCACCCTCGTCGGCGGGTGGCGTGTAGTCGGGCAACGGATCGTGTCCGGCCAGTTCGGCTCGCGTGGAGACGAATTGGAGTTTGTCCGCCGGGACCGAACCGGGCTGGATCTTCAGGAACCCGTCGGCCCTGAGCCGGTCGAGGTCGTGGCCCTTCAGCAGCTGCCTGGCTAGTTCCTCGTCGGAGTCGTAGAGCGCGGGTTCGGTGAGGCCGAGGCGATGAGAGAGTCTGCGGAAAGTCTCGGTGGTGGACAAGCATTCGCCCGGCGGCTCGACGGCGGGCTCGTTCCAGACCAGGTAGAGGTGACCGTAGCCGGCGATGACGTCGAGGTGTTCGGGCTGCATGGTGGCGGGTAGCACGATGTCGGCGTAGTCGACGGTGTCGGTGGCGAAATGCTCGAGCACCACGGTGAACAAGTCGTCGCGGGAGAGGCCTTCGATCACCCTGCGCTGGTCGGGGTTCGAGCCGACGGGGTTGGCCCCGATCACGAACAGAGCCTTGACCGGCGGATCCTCGGTCTCGAGCAGGGCTTCGCCGAGACGGGTCATCGACAGCGTGCGGACCGGGTGCGGCAGGAGATCGTCGCGGACCAGCGCCGCGTCGTCGAGCCGGAAGTGACCACTCGTCGAATAGTGCAGGCCCCCACCGGGAATCGCCCAGTCGCCGGTGACGCCCGGCAGGCAGGCGAGTACCCGCAGCGCCATTCCGCCGCCCGCATGGCGCTGCATGCCCTGGGAGGCGCGGATCGCGGTCGGCCTGGTGCGGGCGATCCGCTCACCGAGCGCGACGATCCGCTCCCGCGGTACGCCGGTGATCGCGGCGGTGCGCTCCGGGGTGAATTCCGTGACGCGGTCGCGGAATTCGGGCCAGCCCTCGGTGTGCTCGGCGATGAACCGCTCGTCCTGCGCGCCGAGCGAGACGATGACATGCAGCAGACCGAGTGCCAGCGCGGCGTCGGTGCCGGGCAGCGGGGCGATGTGCTCGTCGCAGCGTTCGGAGGTCTTGGTGCGCACCGGGTCGATCGAGACCAGGTAGGCGCCGCTGTCCTGCACGAATTTCCACAGGTGGTGCCCGGAGGTGAGCGGGTTGGTGCCCCACAGCAGGATCAGTTCCGACTTCGCGAAATCCTCGGGATCCATGCCACCGGAGGTGCCGAGCGTGTAGCGCAGGCCGGTGCCGCCCGCGACCGAGCAGATCGTCGCCGCGTGGTGGGAGGCGCCGAGCACGTTGAACATCCGGCGGCCCGGATAGCCCTCCAAGCCCTGGAGGTAACCGAGGCTGCCGGTGCCGTGGAACGGCCAGATCGCCTCGGCGCCGAACTCGTCGATGATGCCGGTTAGCCGGGTGGCGATTTCGTCGAGCGCCTCATCCCAGCTGATCCGCTCGAATCGGCCGGAGCCCTTCGGCCCGACCCGGCGCAGCGGATAGCGCAGCCGGTCCGGTGACCCGAGCTGCTCGAGATACCGATTCACCTTGACGCACAGCGCGCCACGGGTCACCGGATGGTCCTTGTTGCCCCGCAGCCCGGTGGCTTTCCCGTCCTCGACGGTCACCACCCACGAGCACGCGTCGGGGCAGTCGAGCGGGCACGCGCCGAGCACCTTCACCCGGTCCATCGTAGGCGCGGATGGCGCGTGCGCTAGGACCACTCCAATGCTCGGTAGAGCCCGGCGTAAACGTGCAAAACGGTGCGATGCAGTCAGATTTCTGACTGAGCGACGCCCGATCGCACGTTCACGCCGGTTCGTACTACGCGTCCAGCCGCTCGATGATGGTCACGTTCGCCGTGCCGCCACCCTCACAGATGGTGAGCAGACCGTAGCGGCCGTTCACCCGCTCGAGTTCGTGCAGCAGGGTCGCGAACAGCTTGGCGCCGGTAGCGCCGAGCGGGTGACCCAGTGCGATCGCGCCACCGTTGACGTTCACCTTCGCCGGATCGGCGCCGATCTCCTTGATCCAGGCCAGCACCACCGGCGCGAAGGCCTCGTTGATCTCGATGACGTCGATGTCGTCGATGGTCAGGCCGGTCTTCTCCAGCGCCCACTGCGTCGCCGGGATCGGCGCGCTCAGCATGAAGATCGGGTCGGCGCCACGCGCGCTGACGTGATGGATGCGGGCACGCGGGGTCAGGCCGTATTCCTGCACCGCCCACTCGGAGGCGAGCAGGGTGGCGCTGGCGCCGTCGGAGATCTGGCTGGCGACCGCGGCGGTCAGCGGGCTGCCCTCGCCGAGCGGCTGCAGGCTCGCCATCTTCTCCAGGCTGGTCTCGCGCGGGCCCTGGTCGACGGTGAAGTCACCGACCGGCACGATCTCGGCCTCGAAGCGGCCCTCGGCAATGGCGGCGCGGGCGCGTTCGTGGCTGCGCAGCGCCCAGTGCTCCATGTCCTCGCGGGTGATGCCCCACTTCTCGGCGATCAGCTCGGCGCCGCGGAACTGCGAGACCTCGCCGGTGCCGTAGCGGGAATCCCAGCCGGTGGCACCGACGAACGGCGACTCGAAGCCGTACTCCTTGCCGGCGAGCATGGCCGCGGAGATCGGGATGGCGCTCATGTTCTGCACGCCGCCGGCGACGACGACCTCGGCCGTGCCGCTCATGATGGCCTGGGCGGCGAAGTTGATCGCCTGCTGGCTGGAACCGCACTGCCGGTCGACGGTGACGCCGGGAACCTCTTCGGGGAAACCGGCGGTCAGCCACATGGTGCGGCCGATATTGCCCGCCTGCGGGCCGATGTTGTCGACACAGCCGACGATCACGTCGTCGACGACGGCCGGATCGATGCCGGTGCGCTCGATCAGGCCGCGCAGGGCGGCGGCGCCGAGGTCGGCGGGGTGCACGCCGGCCAGCGCGCCATTGCGCTTGCCGACCGCGGTACGCACCGCATCGATCACATAGGCCTGCCGCAGCGGGGTGTACGGGCGGCGCTCGGCGGGTGCGGTCATGGGGAACTCCTACTTCGGACTGCTCCCGGGCACGGTGAGCCCGTCGAGCACGATGGTCAGATATTGCTGGGCAAGGCTTTGCACGGTGATCGGGCCACCGGGGGTGTACCAGCGGACCGCGACCCACACGGTGTCGCGCAGGAAGCGGAACGCCAGTTCCACGTCGAGTTCGGGCCGGAAGCTGCCGTCGGCCACGCCCGCGGTGAGGACCTTGTGCCACAGGTCGCGGAACTCGGTGTTGAAGTCGCGGATGTAGCCGAAACGTTCGGCATCGCGCAGGTTCTTGGCCTCGGCCTGGTAGATGGCGACCGCGGCGTGATGCCGGTCGAAGGCCTCGTAGGAGGCGATCACCAGGGCTTCCAGGGTCTCTCGCGAGCTGAGCCCGGCGGCCGCGATCTCGCGATAGCGGCCGAACAGGTCGTCGAGGAAGCCGCGCAGGATCTCGTCGACCATCGACTCCTTGGAGTCGAAGTGGTGGTAGAGGCTGCCGGAGAGGATCCCCGCCGAGTCGGCGATGTCACGCACGGTGGTGGCACGCAGTCCACGTTCGGCGAACAGGTTCGCGGCGAGATCGAGGAGTTCGTCGCGGCGAGTACGTTTCACGGTGTCGGATGCGGTCACAACGTCATCCTAAGGCCAAGCATTTGCTTGGTTTCCGGAAACTCCGCACTCTCGCGCCCGCTCATCATGCGCGCTGACTGCTCACCGAGACCACCTCACCGGTCAGGTACGAGGTGTAGTCACTGGCCAGCATGGCGATCGTCGCCGCTACTTCCCAAGGCTCGGCGGCCCGGCCGAAGGCTTCGCGTTCGCTGAGCGCGTCGAGCAGCTCCGAGGAACTGACCTTGTCCAGGAACGGATGACGCGCGATGCTCGGCGCGACGGCGTTGATCCGCACCCCGAACTCGGCGGCTTCCACCGCGCTGCACCTGGTCAGCGCCATCACGCCCGCCTTGGCCGCGGCGTAGTGCGCCTGGCCGTGCTGGGCGCGCCAGCCGAGGACGCTGGCGTTGTTGACGATCACGCCGCCGTGGCCCGCCGACCGGAAGTAACCGAGCGCGGCACGGGTGCAGCGGAAGGTGCCGGTCAGGGTGATGTCGAGGACCTGATCCCACTGCTCGTCGGTCATGTCCACCACGGGCGTCTCGCCACCGAGGCCCGCGTTGTTGACCATGACATCGATCCGGCCGAGTTCGGCGGCGGCATCGGTGAGCAGCTGGTTGACCTGCGCTGTGTCGCGGACATCGCAGACCACCGCGCCGACCTTGCGCTCGGGGAACTCCTTGGCCAGCAGCTCGGCGGTCTCGGTGAGCCTGCGCTCGTGCCAGTCGGAGACGACGACGTCAGCGCCCTCTTCCAGCAGCCTGCGCGCGGTGGCCGAGCCGATGCCGGTGCCCGCCGCGGCGGTGATGACGGCCTTGCGGCCGGTCAGCAGGCCGTGGCCGGGGATGGACGGGGGCGGGACGGAGAGCGGGCCGGTCACGGGCGGGCCTCCCGCGGCAGGCCGAGCACACGCTCGGCGATGATGTTGCGCTGCACTTCGTTCGAACCTCCATAGATCGTGTCGGCACGGCTGAACAGGTACAGCCGCTGCCATGCGGTCATGTCTGGGTTGTCTTCGGGACCGAGGACCAGCCCGGCGGCGCCCTGCACCGCCATGGCGAGTTCGCCGAGTCCGCGATGCCAGTTACCCCACAACAACTTCGAGACCGACGCGCCACCGGCATCGTCGACGTCCTCGCTCATGGTCCGCAGCGCGTGCGCGCGCAGGACCCGCAGGCCGACCCAGGCGTTGTCGATGCGCTCGGCGATCAGCGGGTCGTCGGCCGCGCCGGTCCGCCGGGCCAGCGCCTCGATATCGGCGAGTTCGCGGGCGAAGCGGATCTGCTGGCCGAGCGTGGAGATACCACGCTCGAAGGTCAGCGTGCCCATCGCGATGCGCCAGCCGTCGCCCGGCTCGCCGACGACCAGGCCCGCCTCGGTGACGGCGTCGTCGAAGAACACCTCGTTGAATTCGGAGGTGCCGGTGAGCTGTTCGATCGGGCGCACCTCGATGCCCGGCTGATTCATCGGCACCAGCAGGTAGGACAGGCCCTTGTGCCTGCTCGACCCCTTCTCGGTGCGCGCGATGACGAAGCACCAGTCGGCGACGTGCGCGAGCGAGGTCCAGATCTTCTGGCCGTTGATCACCCAGCGGTCGCCGTCCAGGCGCGCGGTGGTGCTCACCGCGGCGAGGTCCGAACCCGCGCCGGGCTCGGAGTAGCCCTGGCACCACAGCTCGCTCACCGAGCGCACGCCCGGCAGGAAGCGCTTCTTCTGTTCGTCGGTACCGAAGGCAAGCAACGTCGGGCCGAGCAGTTCCTCACCCACGTGCGAGACCCGCGCCGGCGCGTCGGCCTTCGCGTACTCCTCGTGGAAGATGACCTGCTGGCGCACGCTGGCACCGCGGCCGCCGTATTCGACCGGCCAGCCGAGGCAGGTCCAGCCCGCCGCGGCGAGGTGCCGGTCCCAGGCAAGCCGCTCTTCGAAGAACTCGTGCTCGCGCCCCGGCCCGCCGGTGCCACGCAGGTCACGGAACTCCCCGGCCAGGTTTTCGGCCAGCCAGTCGCGTATTTCCGCGCAAAACTCCGCGTCGGAGGTCGCGGTATCGGAATCTGAGGTCTGGATCACGCCCACGTCGGTAGGATAACCTACCAAGCACTTGCTTTGTTAGCCGATTGGTGAGGACCCCGTGACAACCCCTGCACAGACCACCCCGCAGGCACTGCGAGACGTCGCCGCGGCGCATCCGCACGAGCCGGCCCTGATCGACGGCGCGACCCGCCTGACCTGGCCCGAGCTACTCGACCAGGTACGGATCGCGGCGCGCGCGCTGATCGCCCGCGGCATCGCCCCCGGTGACCGGGTCGCGATGTGGGCGCCCAATACCCATCACTGGGTGGTCGCGGCGCTGGCCGCGCACTCGGTCGGTGCCGCGCTGGTACCGCTCAATACCCGCTATGTGGCGGCCGAGGCGATCGATGTGCTCGAGCGCGTCGACGCGAAGGCGTTGTTCGTCGCAGGCCCGTTCCTCGGCCGCGACCGGGCCGCCGAGCTGCTTGCGGGCTCCTCGGCGCTCGGTATCGGGACCGTGGTGGTGATTCCGGTCGAGGACGGCGCCGCGTCCTCGACCACGTTGCGCGCCGATGCGGACCAGGGCACACAAACGGCAGCCGTGCTGACCTGGGACGAACTGCTCGACCGCGCGGCGGCTGTCTCCGCCGAGGAGGGCGAGCGGCGGGCGGCGCAGGTCTCCCCCGACGACATCGCCGACATCCTGTTCACCTCCGGCACCACCGGCCGCAGCAAGGGCACCCTCGTCGCGCACCGGCAGGCGCTCGGCGTGGTGCGCGGGTGGGTCGAGTGCTCGACCCTGCGCGCGGGCGACCGCTACCTGATGATCCCGCCGTTCTTCCACAACTTCGGTTACAAGGCGGGCATCCTCGCGTGCCTGGTCACCGGGGCCACGATCGTCCCGCAGGCCACCTTCGACGTGCCCGCCGCGCTGGCGCTGATCGAGTCCGAGCGGATCACCGTGCTGACCGGTCCGCCGACGATCTACCAGACCATCCTCGAGCATCCCCAGCGCGCCGAGCGCGACCTGTCCTCGCTGCGGGTGGCGGTGACCGGCGCGGCGACCGTGCCGGTGGTGCTGATCGAGCGGATGCGCGACGATCTCGCCTTCGAGGTGGTCATTACCGCCTACGGCCTGTCCGAGTCGGCCGGTTTCGGCACCATGTGCCGCCCCGACGACGACGCGGCCACCATCGCCAACACCTGTGGCGGGCCGATCGCCGACTTCGAACTGCGCCTGTCCGAGGCCGGTGAGGTGCTGCTGCGCGGCCCCAACGTGATGCTCGGTTATCTCGACGATCCCGTGGCCACCGCCGAGGCGATCGACGCCGACGGCTGGCTGCACACCGGCGATATCGGCATCGTCGACGAGCGCGGCTACCTGAAGATCACCGACCGGCTCAAGGACATGTACATCACCGGCGGGTTCAACGTGTACCCCGCCGAGATCGAGCAGACCCTGGCCCGGCTCGACGGCGTCGCCGAATCGGCGGTCTTCGGCGTGCCGGACGAGCGGATGGGCGAGGTCGGCAAGGCCGTCGTCGTCCGCAGGGCCGGATCGACGCTGACCGCGGACGAGGTGATCGCCTACGCCGCGAGCACATTGGCCAATTTCAAAGTGCCCCGGCTCGTGGAGTTCCGCGACCAGCTGCCCTACAGCGCGGCGGGCAAGGTGCTCAAGCGTGAGCTACGTGAGGAGAAGTCGTGAGTCCCGAAACCGAAACCGAGGTCGTCACCTACGAGGTGCGCGGGCCGGTCGCCGTCGTCACCATGAACCGGCCCGAGTTCCGTAACGCGCAGAACTCGAAGATGACCTACGCCCTCGACGCCGCGTTCGTGCGGGCCGTCGAGGACCCCGAGGTCAAGGTGATCGTGCTGGCGGGCAACGGGAAGCACTTCAGCGCGGGCCACGACATCGGCACGCCGGGTCGCGACCACGACGCGCACTACGAGAACAAGGCCGCGCTGTGGTGGGACCACGTCGACCGCGCCGGCGGCGACCAGCGCTTCGCCCGCGAGTCCGAGGTGTACCTGGGTATGTGCCGCCGCTGGCGGGAGATCCCCAAGCCGACCGTCGCGATGGTGCAGGGCGCCTGCATCGCGGGCGGGCTGATGCTCGCCTGGGTGTGCGATCTGATCGTCTGCTCGGATGACGCGTTCTTCTCCGATCCCGTTGTCCGGATGGGCATTCCGGGTGTGGAGTACTTCGCGCATCCGTGGGTGATGGGTCCGCGCGCGGCCAAGGAGTTCCTGTTCACCGGTGACCGGTTCGGCGCCGACCAGGCCAAGGAGTGGGGCATGGTCAACCGGGTCGTGCCGCGCGAGGAACTCGAGTCCGAGGTGATGGCGCTGGCCGAGAAGATCTCCGCCATGCCGCAATTCGGGCTCGCGCTCACCAAGAAGGCCGTCAACCAGGCCGAAGACCTGATGGGAATGCGCAGCGGAATGGACTCGGTCTTCGGGCTGCACCATTTCGCGCACGCCCACAATGCCGAAGTCGGCGCCGATTCGCTGGGCGGGATGAATGCCCGCTCGATGAAGGAGAAAGCGTGAATCTCGAGATCGACCCGGCAGTCCGGGAGTTCCAGCTGGAGGTGCGCGAGTTCCTCGCCGCCAACGTGCCCAGCGAGCCGCTGCCATCGATGGACACGGCGGCGGGATTCGAAGCCCACCGCGCTTGGGAGGCCAAGCTCGCCGATGCCCGCCTGTCGGCGGTGTCCTGGCCGGTCGAGTACGGCGGGCGCGATGCCTCCATCCTCGAGTGGGTCCTGTTCGAGCAGGAGTACTACGCGGCGGGTGCGCCGGGGCGCGTCGCCCAGAACGGCATCTTCCTACTCGCGCCGACCCTGTTCGAGCACGGCACCGAAGAACAGCTGGCCCGGATCCTGCCGCGGATGGCGCGCGGAGACGACATCTGGGCGCAGGCCTGGTCGGAGCCCGAATCGGGCAGCGACCTGGCGAGCCTGCGCTCGACCGCGCGGCGCACCGAGGGCGGCTGGATCCTCAACGGCCAGAAGACCTGGAGCTCGCGCGCCACCTACGCCGACTGGGCCTTCGGCCTGTTCCGCAGCGATCCCGAGGCGCAGCGTCATCACGGCCTGACCTACGTGATGTTCCCGCTCTCGGCCGACGGCGTGAGCGTGCGGCCGATCCCGCAGCTCGACGGCGAGCCCGGCTTCGCCGAGATCTTCCTCGATGATGTCTTCGTCCCCGATCGCGACGTGATCGGCGCGCCGAACGAGGGCTGGCGGGTCGCGATGGCGACCTCTAGCAACGAGCGCGGCCTGTCGCTGCGCAGCCCCGGCCGGTTCAGCGCGACCGCCCAGCGGCTGATCGACCTGTGGACCGAGACGACCGAACTCGCGGACACCGCCGCGCGCAATGCCGTGGTGGACGCCTGGATCGGCGCCGAGGCCTACCGCCTGCACACCTTCGGCACCGTCACCCGGCTGACCGACGGCGGCCAGCTCGGCGCGGAGTCCTCGATCACCAAGGTCTACTGGTCCGAACTCGACATCGCCATGCACCAGACGGCGTTGGACCTGCTCGGCACCGCCGCCGAGCAGCAGAGCAAGTGGACCGACGGCTACCTGTTCTCGCTGTCCGGCCCGATCTACGCGGGGACCAACGAGATCCAGCGCAACATCATCGCCGAGCGCATCCTCGGCCTGCCAAGGGAGAGCAAGCGATGAGATTCGCCCTCAGCACCGAACAACTCGATTTCGCCACCGAGCTGCGCAAGATCCTCGACGCCGGGCAGACGCCCGCAGCCGTTCGCGCGTGGGCCGAGGGCGACACCGCCAAGGGGCGCACGCTGCTTCGGCAGGTGGCCGAGATGGGTGTGTTCGGCCTGATCGTGGACGAGCAGTACGACGGCGCAGAAGCCACACCGGTCGATCTCATCGTCGCCCTGGTCGAGCTGGGCCGGGCCGCGGCGCCGGGTCCGGTGATCGAATCGACCGCGGTGATTCCGGCACTGTTGCAGCGTCTTCCGAACGCCGAGCCCGCGCAGCGCTGGCTGCCCGCGCTCGCGGGTGGTGCGCTGCTCGGCACTGTCAGCTTCGGCAGTCCGCAGCGCGGCATCGCACTCGATGCCGACGTCGCCGATCTGGTGCTGGTCGCGGACGACGGACAGCTGGCCATCGGGCGTCGCACCCCGTCGGGCGACGAGCAGTCGGCCGATGCGAGCCGATCGCAGGTCGGGCCCATCGCCTCGATCGATCCGGCACGCAAGCTGTTCCAGGTCGAGGCCGACGAGAGCGTGGCCGACGGCGTTCAGGACGCCATCGACTACGCCTTCGATCTCGGCGTCCTGGCCTGTGCCGCCCAGCTGCTCGGCGCGGGCCGCGCGCTGCTCGACCAGACCACCACCTACGCCAAGCAGCGCAAGCAGTTCGGCCGCGCCATCGGCGAATTCCAGGCCGTGAAGCAGCAACTCGCCGACGTGCTGATCGCGCTGGATCTGGCCGAACCGCTGCTGTACCGCGCCGCCCTCACGCTGGACTCCGAGGATCGCGCTCGCGACGTCTCGGCAGCCATCGTGGCCTGCGGCGATGCCGCCCACCGCGCCTCGCGTGCGGGCCTACAGGTGCACGGCGCCATCGGTTACACCGCCGAATGCGACCTGTCGCTGTGGATCACCAAGGTCGCTGCGCTGCGCACCGCGTGGGGCACAGCCGACTTCCACCGCGCACGCATCGCGGCCGCGCTGCGTACCCCCGCGATGGTCTGAGGAACACAGATGCCACCGAAGGCGCGGGTCGACCGCCACCACCCGGACCACGATCCGTGTCTTCGGCGCACCGATGATCGCCGCAGCAGCGCACTGTTGCACGCGACTACCCCTGAGGGCGCGGATCGACTGCCACCACCCGGCCACGGCCCACACCTCCGGCGCACCGCCGATCGCCGACGCAGCGGGCTCGGCCACGCGAACGCCGCCGAAGGCCACGATTCGCGCCTCCGGCGTTGCATCGATCGACACCGCCGCTCCCCTGTACCCACCGACGCGGTGACCATCACCGACTTTGCCGAGGAAACCCATGTCATCAAGTGAACTGCTCGAATTCCGCACCTCCGTCCGCGCCCTGCTGGCCAAGCACGCCACGCCCGCCGCGCTGCGCGCCGCCATGGATACCGACCTCGGGTACGACCCGAAGTTGTGGACCATGCTGTGCGAGCAGGTCGGGGTGGCCGCGCTCGCGGTGCCGGAGGAGTGGGGCGGCGCGGGCGCCGGACTGGTCGAATCGCTGATGGTGGTGGGCGAATTGGGCCGGACACTGGCCGGGGTACCGATGCTCGGCTCCGCGGTTCTCGGCGTGCAGGCGATCCTGCTCTCGGGCGACGAGCAGGCCTGCGCCCGGCTGCTGCCGGACCTGGCCGAGGGCTCGCGCACGGCGGCGCTGTGCTGGGCCGACGCCACCGGCTGGGACTCCGCGGGCGTGCGCGCGAGCGACGGGACGCTCAACGGCGCGGCGCATTACGTGCTGCACGGCGCCCAGGCTGATCTGCTGCTCGTGCTCACCGACGACGGCCTGTTCGAGACAACGGCCGAGGCGCCCGGCGTCGTCGTCGCCCCGACGCCGGGCCTCGACCCCACCCGCAAGCTGGCCGTCATCACCTTCACCGACGCCCCGGCGACGCGGATCGGCACCGGCGACCCGGCCGCCCTGCGCACCCGCCTGCGCGAGATCGCCTGGGCCGCCCTCGCAGCAGAGCAGGTCGGCGCGGCCAGGCACTGCCTGGAGATGACCGTCGAATACACGGCCTCGCGCGTGCAGTTCGGCAGGCCGATCGGCAGCTTCCAGGCACTCAAGCACCGGATGGCCGATATGTACGTGCTGGTGGAGTCGGCCGAATCGACCGCGCTGGCGGCGGCGCAGGCCGTGGCCGAGAACAGTGCCTCGACCGCCGAGGACGTCTACGTCGCCCGCAAGCACTGCACCGAAGCCTTCTCGCACGTGGCCGCAGAGACGATCCAGTTGCACGGCGGCATCGCCATCACCTGGGAACACGACGCCCACCTGTACTTCAAGCGGGCCCACGCCACCAGCGAACTGTTCGGCACCGGCCCTCGCCCGGTCGCGGCCGCCTAGCAGCGTCGCGACCGACCCCGGCATCGGTCGCGTGCGCGCTGTCGCGACCTGGTCAGCGCCTCGGCGCTACCGACGAAGCTGCCACCCTGTCGTGTCGGCGGTGTGTTGTATCCGACCAAACCGGCATCTGGCCAGGTCGTCGTCGAAGCCCCGGCCGCCACGCGCGGCCGGGGCTTCGGCGTGCTGTGCGACATCTCACCGACCCGGGCCACCAAGCGGGCTCGATTTAGATAGTTAGCTTATGCAATAATATTGCACGTGCAGCAGACAGAGCAGCCATCCCCGGACGACATCGTGGTCGACCTGTTGGTCACTGCCGGTCGGCTCACCCGGCTCGCCGGGGCGATCAGCGACGACGACATGCCCCGCGCGATCCTGCGGTCCCTCGCCGTGCTCGACGAGCACGGCGGCCTGCGGGTCAGCGAGTTCGCCCGGATCGATCGATGTTCCCAGCCGGCGGCAACGGCGCTGATCGGCAGGCTCGTCGCCGACGGATTCGCCACCCGCACCAAGGACCCGCAGGATTCGCGGGCGGTTCTCGTCGAGCTCACCCCGGCGGGCCGGACCCGCCTCACCGAGGCAAGGCGCGCCTTCGCGGCCGCCGTGGCTCCCGGACTCGCCGATTTCGATCTCGATCGGCTGATCCGGCTCGACACCGACATGAACGACCTGCTGACAGCCCTGCGTGCGGTTGCCCGCGGTCATCAGTGAAGCAACCAGGAGCGTCAGTGAGCATCCCTCAGTTGACTCGCGCCGACGACACCGCCGCCGCAGCCACCACCCCGTCCGGACAACCCAAAGCCGTCTGGGCCGTCGCCTTCGCGAGCGTGATCGCGTTCATGGGCATCGGCCTGGTCGATCCCATTCTCAAGCCGATCGGCGAACAGCTGAACGCGAGTCCGTCGCAGGTCTCGCTGCTGTTCACCAGCTACATGGCCGTCACCGGCGTCGCCATGCTGATCACCGGCGTCATCTCCAGCCGTTTCGGCGCGAAGAAGACGCTGCTGTCCGGCCTGGCGATCATCGTGGTGTTCGCCGCGCTGGCAGGCATGTCGAGCACGATCGGCGAGATCATCGGCTTCCGCGCCGGCTGGGGTCTCGGCAATGCGCTGTTCATCGCGACGGCGCTGGCCACCATCGTCGGCGCGGCCACCGGCGGCGTCGCCAAGGCGATCATCCTCTACGAGGCCGCGCTCGGCATCGGCATCGCGACCGGCCCGCTGCTGGGTGGTCTGCTCGGCGGCATCAGCTGGCGCGGTCCGTTCTTCGGTGTGTCGGTGCTGATGACCTTCGCCTTCGTCGCGATCGTCGTGCTGCTGCCCGAGATGCCCAAGCCGGCCAAGCCGACCTCGATCACCGCGCCGTTCAAGGCATTGCGGCACAAGGGCCTGCTGACGGTGAGCATCACCGCGCTGCTGTACAACTTCGGCTTCTTCACCCTGCTCGCCTACACCCCGTTCCCCCTGGACATGGGCACCTACGCGATCGGCTTCATCTTCTGCGGCTGGGGCATCCTGCTCGCGCTGGCCTCGGTGTTCCTCGCACCGAAACTGCAGGCGCGCTTCGGCACCCTGCCGATGATGGCGCTCTCGCTCGGCCTGTTCGCCGCGGATCTGGCGGTGATGGGCATGTTCGCCGAGCACAAGATCGTGCTGATCGTCGGTGTCGTCATCGCCGGCCTGTTCCTCGGCGTGAACAACACGCTGATCACCGAGGCCGTGATGATCTCCGCGCCGGTCGAGCGCTCCACCGCCTCGGCGGCCTACAGCTTCGTCCGGTTCGCCGGTGGCGCCGCGGCGCCGTGGGTGGCGGGCAAGCTCGGTGAGCACAGCGTCTCGCTGCCGTTCTGGCTCGGCGCCGCCTTCACCGCCGCCGCGGTCGCGGTCCTGTTCCTCGGCCGGGGCGCGCTGGCCCACATCGACGACCACGACCCGGCCCCGCACAGCATCGAGGAAGCACAGGCCATCACCGTCGGCGACTGACCCGCCCGGTGACTCGAAGCCGCCCCTGCTGCCACGAGCGGCGGGGGCGGCTCGCGTTCGGGAAGAAGTCGGTGGCCCGGCGTAGCGTCGAGCACATGAGCGACGACAAGCGCGGACGGGTCAGGGTCGAGCCGGCACACAAGCGCGTGCGGGCTTATCTCGACGGCAGACTGGTGGCCGACACGCTGCGGCCCCTCTTGGTCTGGGAGGTCCCCTACTACCCGACCTACTACATCCCGCTGACCGATGTCAGAGCGGATCTGGAACCGAACGGGGTCGACGAGCACTCCCCCAGCCGTGGCGAGGGCACCGGCTACGACGTCATGGTCGGCGGCCTGCGCGCCGAAGGTGCGGCATTGCGCTACCTCGACTCGCCGCTGCCGGACCTGAAAGACGCTGTCCGCCTCGACTTCGCGACCTTCGACTGGTTCGAGGAGGACGAACCGATCTTCGTCCACCCCCGTGACCCGTATTCCCGGGTCGACATCCTGGGCAGTTCGCGCAATGTGCGGGTGGAGGTCGACGGCGTCACCGTCGCCGACTCGTCCTCGCCGCGCATCCTCTTCGAAACCGGCTTGCCCGCACGGTATTACCTGCCGCTACCCGATGTCCGGATGGACCTGCTGACCGCCTCCGACTCGCACTCCAGCTGCCCGTACAAGGGCACGGCCGACTACTGGAACGTCCAGGTCGACGGCACCGAACACGCCGACATCGTGTGGATCTACCGCACCCCGCTGCCGGAGAGCCAGAAGATCGCGGGCCTGGCCTGCTTCTACAACGAGAAGGTCGACATCTACCTCGACGGCGTCCTCCAGGACCGCCCGCACACCCCGTTCAGCTGACTACTCGGGCACGTCGAGCAAGCCCTCGTCGACCGCCCATTTGATGGACTTCTCCAGCGACGGACACGATTCCGGCCTGCCCGGCCGCGCGCCGTGCGCACTGAGCTGGGCGAAGACCGGGCAGTGTGTGTCCGGCCGTTCGGTCCACTGCACCGAGGTCTGGTGCGCGCTGGACTTGCGCACCAGGACCTCGGCCTGGCAGGCCTGACACCGCACCGGTGTCAGGCCCTCGTCCAGGTAGCGCTGTTTGTCGACCGTGGTCTGGGCCCGCACCGCGGCCTGCCGCACGGGCTGATCGGCGAAGTCGGGTGCCTTGGCCCAGGTCGGGGACATGGTTACACGCCCGCTTCGGCTTCTGCCTCGGCCTTGCGGCGCAGGTTCTCCGCCACCTCGGCCTCCCAGGCCTGGTTGGCCTTGGTGGTGTCGACCTCGAACTCGAAGCGCTGGGTCATCTTCTCGGTGACGTCGGCGGCGTCGACGTAGAACTGCTCGTACCAGCGGCGCAGCTGGTAGACCGGGCCGTCCTCCTCGCACAGCAGCGGATTCTCGACCTTGGACTTGTGCTTCCAGATCTCGACGTCCTGCAGGAAGCCGTCGCCGAAGAACTCGGTCATCGAGGCCGCCAGCTTCTCGGCGGTCGCGTCGTCGATGCCCTTGGGCTTCTCGACGGTCAGGCCGTATTGGAGCACGAACTCGTCCTGGCTGACCGGGTAGTGGCAGTTGATCAGCACGACCTTGATCTCGTACCCGCCGTAGATGTTGACCAGCGGATTGATCATGTAGGACGGCCCGAAGTAGGACGCCTCCGACTTCAGCAGCGTCTCACCGCCGTACTTGGCCGCCATGCCGATATCGGGACGGCCCTTGGTCTCGAGGAACTGCGTCGCCACGTGACCCTCGAAGACGTTCTTGAAGTACGTCGGGAAGGCATAGTGGATGTAGAAGAAGTGCGCCATGTCAACGACGTTGTCGATGATCTCGCGGCAGTTGGAGCCCTCGATGCGCATCGTGTTCCACGTCCACGACGTCCAGCCGCTGTCATGATCCTCGCTGGGGTTGCCCTCGGTGTCGGTGTAGGGGCCCTCGATGTGCGGGATCGTGACCTCGGCGGGCGGCTCGTTGCCCTCGTGGTCGTGCCAGATGAACAGCTGACCGTTGCGTTCGAGCGTTGTCCACTTCCTGGTGCGGGCCAGCGGCGGAACGCGGCGCGCGTAGGGAATCGACGTGCATTTGCCGCTGGCGCCCCAGCGCCAGTCGTGGAACGGGCAGGCGATGTCGTCGCCCTTGACCGTGCCCATGCTCAGGTCGCCGCCCATATGCCTGCAGTAGGCATCGAGCACACGGATCTCGTCATTGGTGTCGGTCCACACCACGAGCTTGGTCCCGAAGATCTCGATCGCGTGCGGCTTGCCGTCGCGGAACGTCGAGGCCAGGCCGACACAGTGCCAGCCGCGCGCAAACCTCGTCGGCGTTGTGCCGACATCGAGTTCCCTCACCTTGGGGTTGACTGCCATCCCGAACCCTCCTTGTTCACTAGAACACGTTACAAAACGAGGCCGCTTCACGCCAGCTGTCCAGCGAACTTCGCTCCACGCCCCTGTTATATCCGAGGTAGGGCGATCTTCTCGACAGAAATGAGAACCTGTTCTAATCTCAGAGTCGAACAAGAACCGGTTGTCGATCCGACAAGGCAGGAGCGGGCTCCGAAATGACGCAAGAAGTGACCGAACGGGTCGAGGCACTGCTGCCGACACTGCGTGAACGTGCGCAAGAGGCCGAGGACCTGCGCCGCATTCCCGACGAATCCATGAAGGCGCTGCAGGAGACCGGCTTCTTCCGGCTGCTCCAGCCCAAGCAGTGGGGCGGGCACGCCGCCGACCCGGTCGTCTTCTACGACACCGTGCGCAAGATCGCCAGCGCCTGCGGGTCCACCGGCTGGGTGGCCGGCATCATCGGCGTGCACAACTGGCACCTCGCGCTGTTCGACCAGCAGGCCCAGGAAGACGTCTGGGGCGAGGACACCGATGTGCGGATCTCGTCCTCCTACGCCCCGATGGGCGCGGGCCAGGCCGTCGACGGTGGCTACATCGTGCGCGGCTCGTGGGCCTGGTCCTCGGGTTCCGACCACGCCACCTGGGCCGTCCTCGGCGGCCCGGTGATCAAGAACGGCAAGCCGGTCGACTTCGGCAGCTTCCTGATCCCGCGCTCGGACTACCGCATCGACGACGTCTGGAACGTCGTCGGCCTGCGCGGCACCGGCTCCAACACCGTGGTCGTCGAGGACGTCTTCGTCCCGTCGCACCGCTTCCTGAGCTTCCGCGCGATGAGTGAGGGCCGCGCGCCCGGCCTCGAGCAGAACACCGACGCCGTCTACAAGATGCCGTGGGGCACCGTCCACCCCACCACCATCTCCGCGCCGATCGTCGGCATGGGCTACGGCGCCTACGAGGCGCACGTCGAGCACCAGGGCAAGCGCGTGCGCGCGGCCTTCGCCGGCGAGAACGCCAAGGACGATCCGTTCGCCAAGGTGCGCGTCGCCGAGGCGGCCAGCGACATCGACGCCGCGTGGCGTCAGCTCTCGGGCAATGTCGCCGAGGAGTACGCGCTGCTGGTGGCGGGCGAGGAGGTGCCGTTCGATCTGCGCGTGCGCGCCCGTCGCGACCAGGTGCGCGCGACCGGTCGCGTGATCGCCTCGATCGACAAGCTCTTCGAGTCCTCGGGCGCGACCGCCCTGGCCAACGGCACTCCGCTGCAGCGCTTCTGGCGTGACGCGCACGCCGGGCGCGTGCACGCGGCCAACGATCCCGAGCGCGCCTACGTCATGTACGGCACGCACGAGTTCGGCCTGCCCGTCACCGACGCCATGGTGTAGCCGATGACTCAAACCGCTGAGATCACCTACGAATCGACCTCCCGCTACGCGCAGGTCACCCCCGAGCTGAAGCTGCACTACCACGAGGCGGGTGTCGGCAACGGCCCCACGATCGTGCTGCTGCACGGCGGCGGGCCCGGCGCCTCGGCGTGGTCGAACTTCGCCCGCAACATCCCGGTACTGGCCGAGAACTTCCACGTGATCGCGCTCGACCAGCCCGGTTTCGGCAAGTCCGACAAGCCGGTCGACCACCCGCAGTACTTCGTGCACGCGTCCACCGCCCTGCTCGCGCTGCTGGACCACCTGCAGATCACCGAGCGGGTGCACCTGCTGGGCAACTCGCTCGGCGGCGGCACCTCGGTGCGCTTCGCCCTGGACAACCCCAAGCGCGCGGGCAAGCTCGTGCTGATGGGTCCCGGCGGGCTGAGCACCAACCTGTTCGCGCCCGACCCGACCGAGGGCGTCAAGCTGCTCTCGGCGTTCAGCTACGCGCCGACCAGGGAGAACCTGGAGAAGTTCCTGCGGATCATGGTCTTCGACCAGTCGCTGATCACCGAGGAACTGATCGACGAGCGGTTCGCCCTGGCGAGCACACCCGAATCGCTGGCCGCCGTCCGCGCGATGGGCAAGTCCTTCGCCGGCGCCGACTTCGAGAAGGGCATGCTGTGGCGTGACGCGTACAAGCTGCGTCAGCCGGTGCTGCTCATCTGGGGTCGTGAAGACCGGGTGAACCCGCTCGACGGCGCGCTGGTCGCGACCAAGGTCATCCCGCGCGTGCAACTGCACGTGTTCGGTGGCTGCGGGCACTGGGCACAGCTGGAGAAGTTCGACGAATTCAACCGGCTCACGGTCGATTTCCTCGAGGAGAAGCAATGAGTATTCGTGCCCTTGGCTACATGCGCATCGAGGCCACCGACATGGCGGCCTGGCGCGAGTACGGCCTCAAGGTGCTCGGCATGATGGAGGGCACCGGACTCAACCCCGACGCGCTCTATCTGCGCATGGACGATTTCGCCGCACGCCTGGTGATCGTTCCCGGTGAGCAGGACCGGCTGCTGGTCTCTGGCTGGGAGGTCACCGACGGCCCCGGCCTGCAGCAGCTGCGGGAGACCCTGGACAAGGCCGGGGTCGCCTTCACCGAGGGCACCAAGGAAGAGCTGGGTGAGCGCCGCGTCGAGGGCATGATCCGGTTCCAGGATCCGTCCGGCAACACCCTCGAGGCGTTCTACGGCGCGCAGTACCTGGGCCGCCGCTTCGTCAGCCCTTACGGCCACAAGTTCGTCACCGCCGAGCAAGGTCTGGGTCACGTGGTGCTGACCTGCACCGACGACGCCGCCGCGCAGGCCTTCTACCAGGACGTCCTCGGCTTCCGGCTGCGCGACTCCATGCGGTTGCCACCGCAGATGGTCGGCCGTCCCGCCGACGGCGACCCGGCCTGGCTGCGCTTCTACGGCTGCAACCCGCGCCACCACGCGCTGGCGTTCCTGCCGCTGCCGAATCCGACCGGCATCGTGCACCTCATGGTCGAGGTGGAGAACTCCGACGACGTCGGCCTCTGCCTGGACCGCGCCTACCGCAAGAAGGTGAAGATGTCGGCCACCCTCGGCCGGCACATCAACGACAAGATGCTGTCCTTCTACATGAAGACTCCGGGCGGATTCGACATCGAATTCGGCTGTGAGGGACTGGAAGTCGACGACGACGACTGGATCGCCCGCGAATCCACCGCGGTCAGCCTGTGGGGTCACGACTTCACCGTCGGATTCAAGCAGCAATAGGAAATGGCGGCGAGGGACATGACCGAACAGATACCGGCGATCGACGGCCGGCAATTCCGTAATGTGCTGGGGCAGTTCTGCACCGGCATCACCGTGATCACCGCGCTCGATCCGGCGGGTGAGCCGATCGGCTTCGCCTGCCAGTCCTTCGCCGCCCTCTCCCTCGATCCGCCGCTGGTGCTGTTCTGCCCCACCAAGGGGTCGCGCTCCTGGGCGGCGATCGAGGCGGCGGGCAAGTTCTGCGTGAACGTGCTCGCCGAGGAACAGCAGCCGACCTGCGCGCGCTTCGGCTCGCGCGAGACCGACAAGTTCGCCGGAGTCTCCTGGCACACCTCGGAATTGGGTGTGCCGGTGCTCGACGATTCGCTGGCGACCATCGAATGCACCGTCGACTCCGTCGTCGACGGCGGTGACCACTACATCGTCATCGGGCGGGTCCAGGCGCTCGCGGAATCGGCGACCACCAACGGTCGTCCGCTGCTGTTCTACCGCGGCCAGTACACCGGCATCGAACCCGACAAGACCACCCCCGCGCCCTGGCGCGCGGATCTGGACCATTTCCTCACGACCACCAGCCTCGACACCTGGCTGTGAGTCCCACGGGTGCGGCCGCCCACACAATGCGCGGCCGCACCCGTTTCTTTCGTTTTTAAGTGCTCATTCGGTGAGCACTTTGTGGCGGATCATGGTTCGTATGACCATCGACTACATCACCTGCGCCGAAGCGAGCGACTGGGAATCGTGGCTGGCCACCCATCACGACACCGCGGGTGAGGTCTGGGTGCGGATCGCCAAGAAAGGCGCCCCCGAACCGTCGGTGACGATCACCGAGACCCTCGACGGCGCGCTCTGCTACGGCTGGATCGACAGCCATCGGCGTGGCCTCGATGCCCATCACTACCTGCAGCGCTACTCGCCGCGCCGGGCCCGCAGCCCGTGGTCGCAGGTCAATGTGGCCAAGGCCGAGGCGCTCATCGCGGCCGGGCGGATGCGGTCGGCCGGGTTCGCGGCGATCGAGGAAGCCGTCGCCGATGGACGCTGGGCGGGTGCGTACGAACGTCAGCGCACCGCCGAGACGCCCGCCGAGCTCGTCGCCGCGCTCGCCGACGCACCCGAGGCACAAGCCGCCTACGCCGCGCTCGGCCGGTCCGACCAGTACCGGCTGTTCCTGCCGATCCTCAAGGCGACGACCCCGGCCGACCGTTCGACGCGAGTTGCCCAGGCTGTCAACGCCTTGTAGCTCAGACCTCTTTGACCAATACCGCGCGGGTGTAGAGCAGCGAGAACCCTCGGCCCTGCGCGTTCCGCTGCGACTTCGAGCCGGGCTGGGTGGTGATCACCGCGAGGTCGCACCCCGCTGCCGCGGCCTCGGTCAGGCGAGCCGACAGCAGTGCGGTCTGCACCCCGTGCCTGCGATGCGCGGTCAGTGTCGCGGCACCCGCGAGCGCGGCGACGCCGCCGTCGGTGCGCATGCTCGCCGCACCGGCCGGCACGCCGTCCCGATAGGCGAGGTAGCGACGGGTGTCATTGGCGGCAGCCATATCTCGCATCACCGCGGCGAGCGCTTCCCGCGGAAACTCCTCATGTGACGGGACACCCTCGTCATCCGGATGCGCGAACCCGTCGACGACGACATCGAGCCACCGATCTAGCCCGTCCCCCTCGTCCCGCCGCACCTCGACCTCCGTGGGCCCCGCCCACCGTCGCCCAGCCAAGTCCATCCCCAGCACGTTCTCGAACGACATCAACCGATATCCCCGCCCGGTCAACTCCGCCCCGATCCGCGGATCCGCCAACTGCGCCAGCTCCACCTGCACCGGCACCCCCACCGCCGCATACGCGGCCTCCACCTCAGCCCACTCCCCCGCCGACGGCACCCCACCGAACCCGACCCCCGCCACCTTGTTCAACGGCGACCCCACCTCCGCGAAACACGCCGCCCCACCCCCGAACTCCCGCACGAACCCACCCGACCCCCGCCCCGTCGCCACCCGGGTCGCCCCGGCAATGGCATCGACCTCCAGCCGCTCGACCCGAGCCGCCAGCTGGACCCCACAGAACAACGTCCCCACGTCTTCGCTCATGAGCCACTTATATCCCCCTTGTCCAGCGATTTTCGCGAACCCGGGTGGTTCCGACAGTGCCGGTCCGACCGGCTGTTGCCGACCTTCGAAGCTCCCGCGGAGATTAGATTGTCCTGTGTGGCAAACCAATCCTTCGTGCCCCAGGCACAGCATCCGACGGCGTACCTACGCGGTGACTCCATCGTCCAAATCGACGACAGTGCGGTGCTCTCGCTCGTCCATGAGCTGCGGCGAAGCGCGCCCGATGACATCGAGTTCGCCCGTGCGGCCTTCCACTGGGTGCGGGACGAAGTAGGGCATTCCTACGACGTTCAGGACAGCCGGGTGACCTTGACCGCCGGCGAGGTGCTTCGAGAGCGAGTCGGCCTCTGCTACGCGAAATCCCATCTCCTCGCCGCCCTGCTACGGGCCGGCGGCATCCCGACCGCGCTGTGCTACCAGCGCTTCGCCCACGGCGACAGCCACGTCCTCCACGGCCTGGTGGCCGTGTACCTGGACGGCGGCTGGCATCGCCAGGACCCGCGGGGCAACAAGGAAGGCGTCACGGCCGAGTTCTCCCTGACCGACGAACAACTGGCATGGCCGGTCGATCCCACTCTCGGCGAGGTCGACTACCCACAGCTACTGATCTCCCCCGCCCCCTCAGTCGTCCATGCCCTCAGCAGCACAACGGACATCCTGTCGATCTACGACACCGGCCTCCCGACAAGCTTGGACGACGCTCACACCACGGCGACAGCGCCCTGACGCCTACGCGGCGACGGCGGACCAGAGTTGCCCTGAGACGCCGAAACGGCGTGGCCCGAGGGTTCGGGTCACGCCGTTTCGGGGTGGTTGGTCAGGCCGAAGTGGTGACCGAGGCTTCGCGCTGGAGTTCCAGGGCGATGTCGATGAGCTGGTCTTCCTGGCCGCCGACGAGCTTGCGCTTGCCTGCGCGGACGAGCATTTCGGCGGCGGAGACGCCGTAGCGTTCGGCTTGGCGTTCGGCGTGGCGCAGGAAGCTGGAGTAGACGCCCGCGTAGCCCATCATCAGGGCCTGGCGGTCGAGCAGGCACTCCGACGGCATGGCCGGGCGGACGACGTCTTCGGCGGCGTCGGTGACGGCGAAGAAGTCGACGCCGGTCTTGATACCGAGCTTGTCGCAGACGCCGATGAAGGCTTCGACCGGCAGGTTGCCCGCGCCCGCGCCGAAGCGGCGAGCCGAGCCGTCGATCTGGGTGGCGCCGGCGCGCACGGCGTAGACCGAGTTCGCCACGGCGAGGCCGAGATTCTCGTGGCCGTGGAAACCCACCTGCGCGTCGGTGCCGAGCTCGGCGACGAGCGCGGACACCCGGTCCGAGACCTGTTCCAGGACAAGGGCACCCGCGGAGTCGACGACATAGACGCACTGGCAGCCCGCGTCGGCCATGATGCGGGCCTGCTTGGCCAGGTTCTCCGGCGTGGTGGAGTGGGCCATCATGAGGAAGCCGACGGTCTCCAGGCCGAGTTCGCGCGCGAGACCGAAGTGCTGGATCGAGACATCGGCCTCGGTGCAGTGGGTGGCGATACGGCAGATGGACGCGCCGTTGTCCTGGGAGATCTTGATGTCTTCCTTGACGCCGACGCCAGGCAGCATGAGGAAGGCGATCTTGGCCTGCTTGGCGGTCTCGGCCGCGGCCTTGATCAGCTCCTGCTCAGGGGTTTTCGAGAACCCGTAGTTGAACGAGGAACCACCGAGGCCGTCGCCGTGGGTCACCTCGATGACCGGGACGCCCGAACCGTCGAGGGCGGCAACGATGTTGCGCACCTCGTCCACGGTGAACTGGTGGCGCTTGTGATGTGAGCCGTCGCGCAGCGAGGTGTCGGTGACACGCACATCGAGTTCGCCCGAGAAGGGCTTCAGGATATTGCTCATGGTCGAAACTCCTTACACCCGAGCCGAGATGATCTGGTCGGCCAGCACGTCACCCACGCGGGTGGCGGCGGCGGTCATGATGTCGAGATTGCCCGCGTACGGGGGCAGGAAGTCACCGGCGCCCTCGACCTCGACGAAGATCGACACCTTCGCCATGCCACCGGAGATGACCGACGGGTCGTCGAACTGCGGATCGTTGAGCAGCCGGTAGCCGGGCACGTACTCCTGGATCGACTTCTCCATGCCGAAGATGCTCTCGGCGATGGCATCGCGATCGGCGTCCTCGGGAATGGCGCAGAAGATGGTGTCGCGCATGATCATCGGCGGCTCGGCCGGGTTCAGGATGATGATGGCCTTGCCCCGCCGCGCGCCGCCGATGGTCTCGACGCCTTTGGAGGTGGTCTTGGTGAACTCGTCGATGTTCGCGCGGGTTCCCGGTCCGGCCGAGACCGAGGACACCGACGCCACGATCTCGGCGTAGGCCACCGGCACGACCCGCGACACGGCAGCGACCATGGGAATGGTGGCCTGGCCACCACAGGTGATCATGTTGACGTTCGGGGCGTCGCGCAGCGTATCCAGGTTCACCGGGGGGATCACGGCCGGGCCGACCGCGGCCGGGGTGAGGTCGACGGCGCGGATGCCGGCGGCTTCGTATTTCGGCGCGTACGCGCGGTGCACGTAGGCGGAGGTGGCCTCGAACAGCAGATCCGGCTTCTCCTCGAGGGCCAGCAGCCAGTCCGCGCCCTCGGCGGAGGTTTCCAGACCCAGCCCGCGTGCCCGCTTGAGCCCTTCCGAATCAGGGTCGATGCCGATCATCCAGCGCGGCTCGATCTTGTCCGAGCGCAGCAGCTTGTAGAGCAGATCGGTGCTGATGTTGCCGGACCCCACGATCGCGGCGGTGACTTTGCTGGTCACGGTGTACTCCTTGGGAAGTCTGGTTCAGCGGAAACGCAAACGGACGGAACCGAGTCCGGTGAACTCGGCGAGGAAGTCGTCACCGGGGCGGGCGTCGATGGCGCGGGTGCAGGAACCGGGCAGCACGATGTCGCCCTTGCGCAACCGCACCCCGAAGGTCGCGACCTTGCGCGCCAGCCACGCGACCGCGATCACCGGATCACCGAGCACGGCGTCGCTGCGGCCCTCGGCGATGACCTCACCGTTGCGGGTGAGCACGGCATCGATGGCTTTGATGTCGATGTCGGCGGGCGCGACGCGCTGCTTGCCGAGCACGAAACCAGCCGAAGAGGCGTTGTCGGAGATGGTGTCGGTCAGCCCGATCTTCCAGTCCTTGATCCGCGAGTCGATCAGTTCGATCGAGGGCGCGTAGGCGACGGTCGCGGCCAGCACGTCGGCTTCGGTGCAGTCCTGGCCGGGCAGGTCGGCGCCGAGCACGAACCCGACCTCGACCTCCACCCGCGGCAGCAGGTATTTGGCGGTGTCGACCGGGACGTCTTCGAAGACCTCCATCTCGGCGAGCAGGTGACCGTAGTCGGGCTCGTCGACACCCATCATCTCCTGCATCGCCTTCGACGACAGCCCGACCTTGTGGCCGACGACCTTGGCGCCCGACTTCAGCCGGCGCTGAATGTTGAGCAGCTGAATCTCGTAGGCATCGACAACATCGATGTCGGGAAACCGGTCGACGAGCGGCGACACGGCGACCCGCTCGTCCTCGGCGCGGGACAGTTCGTCGGCGAGTTGAGTTCGTACCGCGTCGGGCAGCACGCGGACCTCCTAGGCAGCACGGGCGGGATGGATCACGACGTCAAAACTGTAACCGGTTTCCCGGAGCATCGTCAGCCGTTCACCTGACAATACAATGCCACTCCCGGTGATTTCTATAACACGTTCCAGTATGTGGAGGGGAAACGCCGGGGCTACTGGAACAAGTTCCAGTTTGGACTGTCAAACCGCCAAACGCTTCTATAACGTGTTGCACATGAGTGATCGGGAATACGATGTGGTGGTCGTCGGTAGCGGCGCCGCCGGGATGACGGCCGCGCTCGCCGCGGCCCACAACGGACTGAGCGTTGTGCTGCTGGAGAAGGCCGCGCACTACGGTGGGTCGACCGCCCGATCCGGCGGTGGCGTCTGGATTCCGGGCAACAAGGCGCTGAAGGCCTCCGGCCGGCCCGACGACCGCGAGGACGCGCGCACCTACCTGCACAGCATCATCGGCGACGTGGTGCCCGCCGAGAAGATCGACACCTACCTCGATCGCGGCGCCGAGGCCTTCGACTTCGTCCTCGATCACACCCCGCTGAAGATGAAGTGGGTTCCCGGCTACTCCGACTACTACCCGGAGGCACCGGGCGGGCTCGGCCAGGGACGTTCGTGCGAGCCGACGCCGTTCAACGGCAAGGTGCTCGGCGCGGAACTGGCCAACCTCGAACCGCCGTATGCGAAGGCGCCGCTGAACGTGGTCGTCATGCAGGCCGACTTCGTGCGGCTCAATCTGATCAAGCGCCACCCCAAGGGCTTGATGCGGGCACTGCGCGTCGGCGCCCGCACCTATCTGGCCAAGTTCACCGGCAAGCACCTGCTCGGCATGGGCCAGGCGATCATCGCCGCCATGCGCAAGGGCCTGCTCGACGCCGGTGTGCCGGTGCTGCTCAACACCCCGCTCACCGATCTGGTGGTCACCGATGGCCGGATCACCGGGGTCAAGGCGACCGTCGACGGCGAGTCCGTCACCTTCACCGCGCGCTACGGCGTCGTCCTCGGCAGCGGCGGGTTCGAGCACAACGCCGACATGCGCGCCAAGTACCAGCGACAGCCGATAACCACTGAGTGGACAACGGGCGCCGCGGCCAACACCGGCGATGGCATCGTCGCGGGCATGGCAGTGGGAGCGACGGTCGGATTCATGGAGGACGCCTGGTGGGGTCCGACCATCTTCAAGGGCGGCAAGCCCTGGTTCGCGCTGGCCGAGCGCAATCTGCCCGGCACCATCATGGTCAACGACCGGGGCGAGCGGTTCGGCAACGAGTCGGCACCGTACGTCGAGGCGGTGCACACCATGTACGGCGGCGAGTACGGCCAGGGCGCAGGCCCCGGCGAGAACATCCCGGCCTGGCTGGTGTTCGACCAGCGCTACCGCAACCGCTACATCTTCGCCGGTCTGCAGCCGGGTCAGCGTTTCCCGTCGCGCTGGCTGGAGAACGACAACATCGTCAAGGCCGACACCATCGAGGAACTGGCCAACAAGATCGGCGTCCCTGCCGAGAACCTCACCGCCACCGTGGAACGGTTCAACGGCTTCGCCGCCGCGGGCAAGGACGAGGACTTCGGTCGCGGCAACAGCCACTACGACCGCTACTACGGCGACCCGACCGTGAAGCCCAACCCGTGCCTGGCCGAACTGTCGCAGGGCCCGTACTACGCGGCCAAGATGGTGCCCGGCGACCTCGGCACCAAGGGCGGCCTGGTCACCGACACCGCCGGTCGCGTACTGCGCGAAGACGATTCGGTGATCGATGGCCTCTACGCCGCGGGCAACTCCAGCGCGCCGGTGATGGGCCACACCTACGCCGGTCCCGGCGCCACCATCGGCCCCGCGATCACCTTCGCCTACCTCGCGGTGCTCGACATCGTCGCCGCGAAGAAGGCGAAAGCCGCCGCGTGACGATCGACCACACCCCGACCCCGCAGGAGTAAGCAATGCCCATCGACCTCCAGACCGCGCTCGGCGCGCCGCTCCCGGCGCGGGAGTTCAGCTGGACGCCCACCGACGTGCAGCTCTACCACCTGGGCCTCGGCGCGGGCGCGCACCCGCTCGACCCGGTCGAGCTGACCTACCTCGACGACCAGGCACCCCAGGTGCTGCCCACCTTCGCGACGGTGGCACCGACCCTCGGCGAGACCGAAGCGCCGAAGGTGAGTTTCCCCGGCATCGAGATCGACCTGGCCAAGGTGGTGCACGGCCACCAGGAAGTGGTGGTGCACCGGCCGATTCCGGCCGCGGGCAAGGCGACCAGCACCGGCCGGATCAGCGAGATCTGGGACAAGGGCGCCAACGCGGTGATCGTCCAGGAGAACACCGTGGTCGGCTCCGACGGTGAGCCGCTGTGGACCGTCCGCTCCTCGATCTTCGCCAAGGGCGAGGGCGGCTTCGGCGGCGAGCGCGGGCCGAGCGCCAAAGCCGCGCTGCCCGATCGGACGCCCGACGCCGAGATCCTGACTCCGACGCTGCCGCAGCAGGCCCTGCTCTACCGCCTCTGCGGTGACCGCAACCCCTTGCACTCGGATCCCGAATTCGCCAAGGGCGCGGGCTTTCCCGCGCCGATTCTGCATGGCCTGTGCACCTACGGTGTGGTCTGCAAGGCCCTCACCGACAGCCTGCTCGACGGCGACGCAGGCCGGGTCGGCGGCTTCCGGGCCAAGTTCGCCGGGGTGCTGTACCCGGGGGAGACGCTGCGCATCAAGGTGTGGCGCGAAGGTGACGAGCTGATCGGCGCCGCCACCGTGGTCGAACGCGAGGACGCGCCGGTGCTCGGCGATATCGCCCTGCGCATCGCCTGATTCGACACCGAATGCCCGCCGGTCATCGCGTCCGGCGGGCATTTCTCGTTTCGCCCGCCGGACCAGCGGTCCTGCCTGGGCGGGGAGGTATGCCCCGCGGGTCAGTCCGTCCGTGCCTCTTCGGCGGTCGTACCGTTGCCGACCAGCCCGCCGACCAGCAGCGCGTAGATCAGCATGATCAGCACCGGTGCGGCCAGCGGCGCCCAGACCAACTCCACCGGGACCAGAGCGGCGGTGGCCGCGGCGATGGTGAACAGCACCGCGCCGCCGACCGACGGAATCGTCGTCGGCACAACACCTTCGGGTGCGTGCAGGACGGCCGCGTTGAGCAGGTAGGTGGTCGCCACCAGCCCCGTCGCGGCGGCGGTGATCACGCCGACATCGGAGAACGCGAGCGCCGCGATCGCCACCAGTACCGCGCCGACCGCGGCGGGCCGCCACCACCAGCTCACCACGACCAGCGCGAGCGCGGCGACCCCGGCGAACGGGTTGATCAACGCGACCGCGGCGACCAGCAGCAGGCCGGCGAGCAGGGCAAGGAATCTGGTCATCGGCGCACCCGCACTGTTCGGCGATGGTCGGGCAGCAGGCGCATGGCCTGATCGAGCCTGGTGTCGGCGGGCCAGGCGATGATGTCGACGCCGACGGTGCCCATGTCGCGATACATCGAGGCGCGCTCGAGCTGCCACATCTTGGCCATGGTCGGGTCGAGGCCCGCTTCGAACGGCGTGCCGCGCAGGACGTCGACCGCGATCACCACGTGTCCGCGTTTGCGCAGGTCGATCAGGGCCAGCGCGAACTGGGTGTCGAGCAGCGTGGAGAAGGCGACGACGATCGCGCCGATCGGCACCGCGGCGTGCGGCGCGAGCGTGCCGGTGGTCTCGACGTGCTCGTCGCCGACGCCGAGCACGGTGTCGACGATCCGGTAGAACTGCCTGCGGCCGATATCGGGGCGCAGCCAGCGCGGCGAGTCACCCAGGCAGACGACGGCGGTGCGGTCACCGGCTTGCAGGGTGGACTGCACCACCTGCGCGGCGCCGCGCACCGACAGTTCCAGCGAGGCGGTGGCTGGGCCGGGCGCCTGCTGGGAGGTGTCGACCAGGACGACCACGTCGGCGGAGCGGTTGGTGAAGCGTTCGGTGACGTAGAGCCTGCCGCGGCGCGCGCTCACCGGCCAGTTGACGGTGCGCAGCTGGTCGCCGGGCGCGTAGGCGCGAATGTCGGCGTATTCGACACCGGGACCGTGCTTGCGGGTCAGGTGGGTGCCGATCCGATCGGGCAGTTCGGTGCGCGGCAGGCGCATTCGCTGCGGATCGGCGATCGGGTACACGTACAGCTTGGCCGCGGGCAGCTCGGCGGTGGCGATCGCGAGCCCGGCCGGGCTCAGCGCGGACACCTTGACCTGCACCGGATATCGGCCCCAGCGCGCCGCCGAGAGCGCCAGCTGCATGCCGGCGGGCGCACCGCCGGAATCGTGCGACTCCTCGACCTCGACTTCGAGACCGGCCAGCGGCACCGATGTCATCCGCAGCAGCGCGTGCCCGCTGTCGACGAAAGCGGCGGCATTGCAGCCGACCACCTCGCCCTCGAAGCAGCGCACGGTGCCGCTGCCGTCGACCTGGATCCTGGTCGGGTTCTGCTGCCACGGCGCGGTGGCGAGCACGCCGAGCATCGGCGCCGCGAAGACCACCAGCTGCCACTGTCCGCGCAATACCGCGACGACCAGCGCCGCCGCGGCGCACCCGGCGAGGATGAACACCAGCGGCGCCGGCCGCCAGCGCAGGTCGACCTCGACCGTCCTGGATTCGTCGCGGTGCTTCATGTGCTGGTGGCGCGGGGCACCGGTAGCCGGCGCAGCAATTCGGTGATGACGTCCTCACCCCGGATGCGGCGCACCCACATCTCCGGACGCAGGGTGATGCGGTGTGCCATCGCGGGCACCGCCAGCGCCTTCACGTCCTCGGGGATCACATAGTCGCGGCCGAGCAGCAGAGCCCTGGCTCGCGACATCTGCACCAGATCGAGTTCGGCGCGCGGGCTGGCGCCGACCTCGACCTGCGGGTGGCTGCGCGTCGCCGAGGCGAGCGCGACCACGTAGTTCACGACATCGGGATGCACGGTGACGAACTCGACCGACTGGCGCATCTCCATCAGACCCTGCGCGTCGACGACCTGGCCGACCTGCGGCGGCGTCGCGCCGCGCTCTAGCCTGCGCCGGATCATCTGGGTCTCGTCCTGCTCGGAGAGATAGCCGAGGCGCAGCTGGATGGCGAAGCGGTCGAGCTGGGCCTCCGGCAGCGGGTACGTGCCCTCGTACTCGATCGGGTTGTCGGTGGCCAGCACGATGAAAGGCTGTGGGAGCAGGAAGGTTTCGCCGTCGATGCTCACCTGCCCCTCGGCCATGGCCTCCAGCAGCGCCGCCTGCGTCTTGGGCGGGGTGCGGTTGATCTCGTCGGCGAGCAGGACATTCGTGAAAACCGGACCGCGACGGAAATTGAAACGGCCCGACGACATGTCGTAGATCGTCGAGCCGAGCAGATCAGCGGGCAGTAAATCAGGCGTGAACTGCACGCGGGTGAAATCCAGGCCGAGCGCGGCCGCGAAGGACCGCGCGATCAGCGTCTTGCCCAGCCCTGGCAGATCCTCGATGAGGACATGTCCTCCGGACAGCACGGCGATCATGATGAGCTGCAACTCATCTCGCTTGCCGACCACGACTCGGCCCAGCTCACGCAGCACGGCGTCGGAGCGCTGGACGGTCACGTTCAACGGCATGGTCATCGGTGGCCTTAACCCCTCACATCGTCTGCAATCGGCGCAGGATCTCGTCCAGCGCCTCCCTACCCGGTGCGCGACCGGTCTGGTCGCGCAATGCCGAGTTCGCCGGATCGACCCAGCGCCACAACTCGGGTCCGAACTGCAGTTGACCGGCAGCTTCGGTGGCCCTTCGATTCTTGGCGACCCGCAGGCCGGTGGACAGTTCGAACTCCTTGGCCAGCAACGGACGCAGGTGGCGGTCCCAGTCGGCGCGCGTACCGTCGGCGCGCGCGGTCAGCATCTCGGCGCGCGCGTGCCAGCGGCCGAGCATCTCGGCCGGGCCGTTGTCGATGTACTCGGTCAGCGGTTCCTCGCGCACCACGCGATGCCGCATCGACCAGAGCAGTGTCGCCAGCGCGATCGCGACCGGCAGCGCGACGGCGAGCAGCACCGCGTCGCGGGCCACCCGCACCAGCGCCACTTCGATCAGCAGCACGACGACGACCGCGGCCGCGATCACGGACGATCGATTCATGCCGCGACCCCCTGGCCTGTTCGGGCGACCAGCCACGATGGCGTGTCCCAGCGCCGGCCGCTCATGCTGTGTCCTCCCGGCATGCTCGGGCGCCCTGCGTGGTCACGCAAGCTGCTGCCTCCGGGCGCTGACCTCTCATGCCGCGACCAGCCTTCTCTGCAGATCCGACAGCACGATGCGCAGCAGCTGTTCGGCGCGCATGCGCTGCCATTCGAGCATCGAGTGCGGGCTGAACCGCGCCTCCTCGAACAGCGCGACCAGCTCACGCGCCGAAGCATCGTGCAGCACACCGCTTTCGAACGCGCGGGCCAGGACTTCCATCGGGGTGTCCGATGCCTGCGGGCGGGCGGCGCTGTCGCTGGACAGGCCACGCTCCATGGCCACGTAGCAGGCGATGATCGCGGTGCGCGGGTCCTGGCCGGGCGCGTTCATCGCGGCAAGGCCCATCTCGGCGGCCCTGGTGAGCGAGTCGACGGCGCTCGGCGCGGTGTCGGGCAGAGCGGGGGCGGCGGGCACGGGTTCGCGGCGCGAGGCCAGCGCGACGACGATGAGTCCGAGCAGCGCCAGCGCGATCAGCACGAGGGCAAGCACGCCCGCGATCACCAGCGCGGTGCCGGTCAGTTCGGCGCCGCCGGTGCCGGGGTCGGGGGCAGGCGCGTCGGTCGGGGTCGGGACCGGGCCGGAGCCTTCGGGCAAGGTCTCCGAGGCCGGGTGCATCGGCCGGGCTCCCGGCAGCAGGAACAGCGCGGTCACACCGCCGGCGAAGACCAGCGCGAGCACAGCCAGGACGAGCGGGCCGAGCAGTGCCAGCCGACGCCATGGGAAGCGGGGTGTCGCGTCGCGTTCGGCTTGCGGCATGGCCAGCGGGAGACGATGCTGACTGGCGATCACTCCCGCGATCAGGATGACGATGGACACCAGCAGCAGCACCGGCATCACCGCCACCAGCAGTGGCGACGGCGCGCTGGCCGACGATTCGGCCGCACCGGGGAGATAACCCTGCAACGCGATCGTCGCAGCGACAAGCAGTGCGATCACGACGATCGCCCGCGGAATGGGCTGACTCACCCCGATCACAGCTGTACCACCAAACCCCAGAGCCTGCACAAAACAGCCACATAGTTACACGCCGAGTGGTTCGCTCGGGAGGAAATCGATACTTTGGATAACCTCCCCTTTTATTGTCCCCCCGAATTCCGTGGCTTGTTACGCGGTGCGAACCATCGCGGCGTCGACCAGGGGCAACTCACCGAGCCTGCTCGCGGTCCGGGCCAGGTCGGGGATCGCGGGAACACCCGCGGTCAGCTCGGTTACCAGTTCGGGAGCGTGGATCGTGCAAGGTAAGTCGGCGTCGTAGAGGACATCGACGAGGTTCACCAGACGCATGGTCCAGTCCGGTGGCACCTCGCGCAGGGGCGGCACCGCGCGCAGGGTCCAGCGGTGGAATCGGCTGGTCAGGGCGAGGTAGTCGGCCGCGCTGGTCGGTGCGCCGCACAGTTGCTCGAAATCGAAGGTCACCGCGTCGCCGTCGACGGCGTGTGCCCGCACGGTGCGACCGTTCCCGACAGACAGGTCGACGCCGGTCCCATCCTCCACCTCGATGCCGGTCTGGTGCGCTGTGCCGACGTCGTTGCCGGACCGGTGTCCGGCATCGATGTCGGACGGCTCGAGGAGGTAGCGGCCCGAGACGAAACCGCTGTCGCGGCGGGTGCCGACGGTCCGGTAGTCCAGTGGACCGTCGAGGGTGACGACGTCGAGGTTGGCCAGGATGCGCTCGATGGCCGGCACGAAACGGTCGTGGAACAGCGGGTTCGGCAGCAGGTCGCGGGGCGCGTAGTTCGAGGTGACCACCAGCGTGCGGTGCTGGGCGAACAGGGTGTCGAGCAGGCGGGCCACGAGCATGGCGTCGCCGATGTCGTTGACGTGGAACTCGTCGAAGCACACCAGGTCGGCGTCGGCCAGCAGGGCTGCGACGGCCCGTTCGATCGAGCCGAGCTCATGGGCCGCCGTGTGCAGGGCGGCGAAGAAACTGTGGAAATGGAACCGGCGCTTGTGGTCGGAACCGACGCTCGCGAAGAAGCGGTCCATCACCATCGTCTTGCCGCGTCCGGGCCTGCCGTGCAGGTAGATGCCCCGGTGCCGCTTGCGTGGGCGGGCGTGCCGGTCGAGCAGGGCGGCGAGCGCGTCGGCCGCCGCCACCTGGGCTGGGTCCAGAACCACCGTGCCGGAATTCATCGCAACCTCCTCGTCCTCTACAGTTGTAGAGGCTGAGGCGGCAGCAGACCAGAGAAGGTGACGATGTCCACAGAACGGCGCGGCCAGATCGTGGCCGGCGCAATCGATCTCATCGCGACCCGCGGCATCCGCGCGCTCACCCACCGTGCGGTCGATACCCGGCTCGAGCTGCCGGCGGGCTCGACGTCCTACTACTTCCGCACCAGGCACGCCCTGATCGAGGCGGTCGCCGACGGCATCACCGCCCGCTCCCGCGCCGACTTCGCCGCAGCACAGCGCGGACACACGACTGATGTCGCGCTCACCATCGCCGCCAGACAGCCGGGCCCCGCGACCGACGTCACGCCCGGCGTCACCACCGGACCGCCGGAACGCACGGCCGACATCACGCACGACTTCCCCGCCGCACAGCACGATCCGACGGCCGATATTGCCCGCGACATCGCAGCCTGGCTCGCTCACCTGCTGAAACATCGCCGCAACGAGCTGATCGCCCGGCACGCCCTGATCATCGAGGTGCTCTCCGACCCCGACCTGCACGCCCGCCTGGCGGGCAGTTTGTTCTCCCTGGAGCGGGCCACCGAGCTGTTCACCGCACTCGGCGCCGCCGACCCCGCCGGCGCGGCAGGAGACTTCCTCGCCCTGCTGGAGGGGCTGGTCTTCGACCGCTTCGCCGGTCCGCGCGCGGATCAGCCCGCGACCGTCGAGCAGCTCGCCCGTCCACTCTCACAGTTTCTGGCGAACGCGAGTTGTGACTATTCCCAGCCCATTTCCGAATAGGGCACCGCGGAATTGAGCGCGGCAATTCCGAGCGCCGAATATTCGATCAGATCGGCGGGGAGATCACTCAGTGGAAACCATTGCAGCGCATAGCATTTGTCGGGTTCCCTATTGAAAGGCTCACCCCGCCAGCGCTCGGCGCGAAAGAACAGGCCGAGCCGTGAATCGCGCCCAGGGGCGGTCACATGGGCGACGTGGACGAGCCGAAGAGCGGCGGGCTCCAGCTCGACCCCGATCTCCTCCATGGCTTCGCGAACCGCGCCCACCGCTGCGGACTCGCCCGCTTCGAGCTTGCCGGAGGGCAGATGCCAGCGGTTGTCGTACTTGTCGCCGCTACGGCGCAGGCTCAGCAGGATCCGATCGTCGCGGATCAGCAGGATGTGGACATCGACCAGGTGGCGTGCGATCACCGTGCAGAGCCTACGAAACCGGCGTGCCCGGGGTGGGTGAGAATCGGTGGATGCCGAGCGAGAACCTCATGCTGATCCACGATCCCGAACGACTGGCCCGTGGCGAACGGGTGCTCGGCGCCGAGTTCACCGCGATGCACGAGCGGGTGCTTGCGGTGACCGCACTGACCTCCCGCCTCAACATCACGCCCTTCGAGGACGAGACGGCGAAGGCCGCGCTCTTCGAGCAGATCCTCGGCCGACCGCTTCCGGCGGGCGTCACCATCTACCCACCCTTCTACACCGATCACGGGCTGAATCTGGAGCTGGCGGAACGGGTGTTCGTCAACCAGGGGTGCACGTTCCTCGACTACGCGGGCATCCGGCTGGGCCGGGGCGTGATGATCGGCCCGAAGGCCACGCTGATCACCATGAGCCATCCGGTCGACCCAGGGGAGCGGCGCAAGTACCTCACGGGCGGGCCGATCGACGTCGCGGAGAACGTGTGGATCGGCGCGGGCGCGACGATTCTGCCCGGGGTGCGCATCGGACGCGACGCCGTGATCGCCGCGGGCGCCGTCGTGGCCGACGACGTGCCCGCGGCGAGCCTGGTGACCGGCCCCAAAGGCGCCGTGCACCGCAGCTGGTAGCCGGTTCAGGCGGTGAGCACCAGGCCCGAGGTGGGGACGCCGGTACCGGCGGTGACGAGGATGCGTTCGAGCTCGTCGACCTGGTTGACCGAGGTGCCGCGGATCTGGCGGACGGCTTCGGCGATGCCGTTCATGCCGTGGATGTAGGCCTCGCCCAGCTGGCCGCCGTGGGTGTTGAGCGGGAGCCTGCCGCCGATCTCGATGGCGCCGTCGGCGATGAAGTCCTTGGCCTCGCCACGACCACAGAAACCCAGCTCCTCGAGCTGCATGAGCACGAACGGGGTGAAGTGGTCGTAGAGGATCGCGGCCTGCATGTCGGCGGCGGTCAGGCCGCTCTGGGCCCACAGCTGGTCACCGACGAGGCCCATTTCCGGCAGGCCGGTCATGGCGTCGCGGTAGTAGCTGGTCATCACGTACTGGTCGGCGCCGCTGCCCTGGGCGGCGGCCGCGATGATCGCGGGGCGCTGCGGGAGATCGCGGGCGCGTTCGGCGCTGGTGACCACGATGGCGACGCCGCCGTCGGACTCCTGGCAGCAGTCGAGCAGGTGCAGCGGTTCGGCGATCCAGCGTGAATCCTGGTGCTGTTCCAGGGTGATCGGCTTGCCGTAGAAGAAGGCGTTCGGGTTCACCGCGGCGTGCTTGCGGTCGGCCACCGCGACGGCGCCGAAGTCGGCACTTGTCGCGCCGGTGACGTGCATGTACCGGCGCGCGACCATGGCGACCTGCGCGGCGGGCGTGCCGAGACCCTGCGGGTAGGCCCAGCCCGCGTCGATGCCCGATGACGTCGGCGCGGCCGCCAGCGCGGGCGAGAACTGCCCGAACCTGGCACCGGAGCGCTCGTTGAACGCGCGGTAGGCGACCACCACGTCGGCGACGCCGGTGGCCACCGCCATGGCGGCCTGCTGCACGGTCGCGCAGGCGGCGCCACCGCCATAACCGATGTGGCTGAAGAACTTCAGGCTCGGGATGCCGACCGCCCTGGCCACGGCGGCCTGGGTATTGGTGTCCATCGTGAAGGTGGTCAGGCCGTCGACGTCGGCGGGGGTGAGGCCCGCGTCGGCCAGCGCGGCGCTGACGGCCTCCGCGGCCAAACGCAATTCGCTGCGGCCGGAGTCCTTCGAGAAATCGGTGGCGCCGATGCCGACGATCGCGGCTTGCCCGGACAGGCCCGTCATGAGTTCTCCAAAGAAGGAAGGGCGATCACCGCGGTGGCCGTGATGTGCTCGCCGAGGCTGTCGCGACCGCGCACATCGAGCGTGACCAGCGCGCCGGACACGTCGGTGACCGTGCCCGAAAGGGTCAGCGTGTCACCGGCATACAGCGGCACACCGAGGCGCAGGGCGATGGACTTCACCAGCGCGCGCGGCCCCGCCCAGTCGGTGACGAAGCGCTGCACCAGGCCGGTGTCGGTGAGGATATTGACGAAGATGTCGCTGGAACCGCGCTCGACCGCCTTGTCGCGGTCGTGGTGTACGTCCTGGAAGTCCCTGGTGGCCAAGGCCGTACTGATCACGAAGGTGGGATCGGCGTGGATCACCAGCGCGGGTAGCGTGTCGCCCACCGCGACGGCGGTGGGTTCGGTCGTGGCGGTCACTGCGCGGCCTCCCAGTAGGGCAGAACGGTTCCGTCGGCGAGCTTTTCGAAGGCGACCCGGACGGGCACGCCGACAGCGACCTCGGCCGGATCGATGCCGCGCAGCTCACCGAGCATGCGCACCCCTTCGTCGAGCTCGACGAGGGCGACGACGAACGGCAACTCACGGCCGGGCACCTTCGGCGCGTGGTGCACGACGAAGCTGAACACCGTGCCGGTGCCCGCGGCGACCACGTAATCGGTGGTCTCGGCTTTGTCCTGCCACAGGGCGGGGATCGGTGGATGCCGCAGCGAACCGTCGGGCAGCCGCTGGATGCGCAGCTCACCGATTTCGGTACCGGCCCAGAAGAATTCGGTGTCCTTGGAGATGACCGGGCCGACGCGGTCGGCGGGCGCGAGGGCGATATCGGATGCCTCGGGCGCTTCCTTCGCGGCGGGCACGAATTTCAGGATGCGGAACAGCATTTCGGTGACCACCTCGTCACCGACCGACCAGGTGGTGGTGAAGGTGAGGAACCAGCCGTCGCCGAGCCCGGTGCGCTTGGGGCCCTTGAACTCCGAGAGCCGGCTGGAGACGGTCACCTCCTCCCCCGGCCGCAGGTAGCGGTGGTAGGTCTGCTCGCAGTTGGTGCCGACGACGGAGGTGAAGCCCGCGTCGTCGAGCAGCTGCGTGGCCAGGCCGAGCGGGTCGTCGGCGGTGCGCACGCCGTGCAGACCGTTCATCGTCCACACCTGGGCCATGGCGGGCGGGGCGACGATGCCGGGGTGACCGGCGGCCTTGGCGGCGGCCTCGTCGACGTAGATCGGGTTGGTGTCGCCGATCGCCTCGACCCAGTTGTTGATCATCGGCTGGTTCACCGGGTCGCGCCCGGCCCGCGGCGCGGACTCGCCCGCCGCGGCCAGTTTCGACAGTGCTTCCTGCACGCCCTGCTCCTTGCTCATCGGGGGACGCGCGGCAGTTCCAGGCCGGCGGAGGCGACCAGTTCGCGCATGATCTCGTTGACGCCGCCGCCGAAGGTGACGACGAGGTTCTGCTTGGTGCGCCGGTCCAGCCAGCCGAGCAGTTCGGCGGTGCCGGGCTCGGCGGGATCGCCGTAGCGGCCGACGATCTCCTCGACCACCCGGCCCGCTTCCTGTAGCGATTCGGTGGAGAAGATCTTGGTGGCCGAGGCGTCGGCGATCACGGTGTTCTGCGCGGCGGCCGGGTCGGCGGCGGCGACCTGCCAGTTCAGCAACTCGTTGAGCCGCACCATGGTGCGTACCCGGCCCAGCGCGCGGCGCACCTCGGGCTCACCGAGCAGCTGGTGCTGCGCCGACCAGTCGTGCAGGCGGTCGTAGAGCTGCTCGATCTTGCCCGACGGGCCGAGGCTGACCCGCTCGTGGTTGAGCTGGGTGGTGATCAGGCGCCAGCCGCGGTTCTCCTCGCCGACCAGCATCTCCGCAGGCACCCGCACGTCGTCGAAGTAGGTGGCGTTGGTGTGGTGGGCCCCGTCGCAGGTGATGATCGGGGTCCAGGAGTAGCCGGGGTCCTTGGTGTCGACGATCAGGATGGTGATGCCGCGGTGCCGCGACTCCACCGAACCGGTGCGGCAGGCCAGCCAGACGTAGTCGGCCTCGTGCGCGCCGGTGGTGAAGATCTTCTGGCCGTTGACGATCCAGTCGCCGCTGTCGTCGCGCACCGCGGTGGTGCGCAGCGCGGCGAGGTCGGTGCCCGCTTCGGGTTCGGAGTAGCCGATCGCGAAATGGATGTCACCGGACAGGATTCCGGGCAGGAACTTCTGCTTCTGCGCGTCGGTGCCGTACTTCTGCAGCGTCGGGCCGACGGTCAGCAGCGTCACCAGCGGCAGCGGCACATCGGCGCGCACCGCCTCGTTGAAGAAGATCTGCTGTTCCATCGGGCCGAAGCCCTGGCCGCCGAATTCCTTCGGCCAGCCGACGCCGAGCCAGCCGTCGCGGCCCATCCGGCGCACCACCTCGCGGTAGGCGTCGCCGTGCCGGTTGACCGCCATCTCGGCGTGTTCCTCCGGAGTGACGAGATCGGCGAAATAGGAACGCAATTCTTCGCGCAACCGCCGCTGCTCGGCGGTCAGATCGATGAACATCTTGCTCCCAGAAGGTCGAGGCGCAGGCCCGCGCCGCCGAGCAGACGGGCGAGGTCTTTGGCCTGTGAGTAGTAGCGGTGCATCGGGTGGGTGATATCCACGCCCAGTCCACCGTGCAGGTGATGACATTTCTGCATGGCGCGCGGAACTTCGGCGGCCGCCCAGTAGGCGAGCACCTCGAGGTCCTCGTCGACACGGCTCTGATGCTCGGGCGACGAATCGTCCTGGGCCAGTGCCCAGCACGCCGATTCGGCGGCCACGTGCAGTGTCCGCGAGACCACGTACAGGTCGGCGATCTGCTGGGCCACGGCCTGGAACTCGGCCAGCGGCCTGCCGAACTGCTCACGCGTGCGCACGTGCTCGGCGGTCAGCGTGAGCGCGCCCTTGAGCAGGCCGTCGGCGACCGCGCCGATGGTGGCCAGCGCGTGCCGGTGCAGCCGGGGCAGCACCTCGGCGGGCAGCAGCTGATCGGCCGGGATCTCGACCTCGTCGAGGACCAGCGTCGCCTCCGGGATGCCCGCCGAACCGGCGACCGGGATGATCCGGAGCCCCGGCGCGACCGATTCCACCAGCGCGACACCCGCGTCGGTGGGCACCAGGATCCAGCGCGCCTGCTCGGCGTAGATCACGCCGACCTTGCGGCCGGTGATCCGCACGGTGTCACCGTCGCGGACCGCCTTGGTGCTCGGCGCGGTCGTGAACGGCGCACCCGGCTCGCTGAGCGCGGCGGTGAGCACGGTGCCCTTGCCGACCTCGGCGACCACGCGCCCGGCGAGCTCCTCCGACAGCGAGGGCAGCAGCGGCAGCACGCCGAACCCGAAGGTCGGCAGCGCGGGCACCGCCACCGCGTCGGTGGCCAGCTCCATGAGCAGAGCCGACACCTCCAGCAGGCCCATGCCGTCGCCGCCGAACTGCTCGGGCACGGCGACCGCGAGCAGGCCGGAGTCGATCAGGCTCGGCCACAATTCCATATCTCGGGCCTGCTCACGTTCGAGCAGGCTCACGACCACCTCGGCTACGGCGTCGGCGCTTTCGTCGCGGGTGAAGTCCACGGCGTCCTCCCTCATCGAGCTAACTGTCCGCATCGCGCGGCAGGCCGAGAATCCGTTCGGCGGCCACGGTCAACAGGATCTGCTCGGTACCGCCCGCGATGGAGAGACAGCGTGTGAGCAAGAATTCTTTCAGGGCTTCGTTTTCCAGGGAGCCTTCTTGTTCAGAAAGCTCCAGGGCGTACTCCGCCAGGTCCTGCCGGTGCCGGACACCGACGAGTTTGCGGACGCTGGCTTGGGCGCCCGCGTCGACTCCGGCCATGGTCGCCACCGCGATCCGCTGCTCCAGCAAGGAGCCCGCGATCGAGGAGGTGATCAGGTCGCCGAAGCGGTCCTCACGCAGTTCAGTTCCCCATCCGCCGACCGGGAAACGGTCGAGCAGCGCCTCCAGCGCGCCGCCGATTCCGCCGCCGCCCATGGCGACCCGCTCGGCCGACAGGGTGGTGCGCGCGATCTTCCAGCCGTTGTTGAGCGCGCCGACCAGGCCGTCGTCGGGGACGAAGACGTCGTCGAGGAAGACCTCGCTGAAGCGTTCCTCACCGGTGATCGTGACCAGCGGGCGTACCTGCACGCCCGCGGCGCGCATGTCGACGAGGAAGTAGCTGATCCCGCGGTGCTTGGCCGCGGCGGGATCGGTGCGAGCCAGGCAGATGCCCCAGTTCGCGATCGTCCCCAGCGACGTCCACACCTTCTGGCCGCGCAGCACCCAGCCGCCGTCGACCTTCTCGGCCGTGGTGCGCAGGGCCGCGAGGTCCGAGCCTGCGCCCGGTTCGCTGAACAGCTGGCACCAGGTCACCTCGCCGTGCAGGGTCGGCCAGACGAAGCGCTCGATCTGCTCCGGCGTGCCGAAGCGCAGCAGGGTCGGCACCGCCCAGCCCGCGACGGCCAGGTCGGGGGTCTCCAGGTCGGCGCGGCGCAGCTGTTCGGCGATCTGCAGGCAGGTCATCGGATCGGCTTCGCGCCCATACGGTTTCGGCCAGTGCGGCATCACGAAGCCGCCCTCGACCAGCGCGCGCTGCTGCTCGGCGGGCGCCAGCGCGGCGATGGCGGCGATCTCGGCGGTCAGCGCGGAATCGCCCGCGGCGTCACCGAGGACGCGCTCGGCGCCGGTGGTGCGGCGCTGCCCGGCCCTGGTGAGTTCGGCGACCCTGGCCCGCCAGCGCGCCGTTCCACCGAGCAGCTGGCGCAGCGAGCTGGCCCGGCGCAGGTAGAAGTGCGCGTCGTGTTCCCAGGTGAAGCCGATGCCACCGAGCACCTGGATGGCGTCCTTGGCGGTGTCGACCGCGGCGTCGAGCGCGGCGGCCGCGGCGACGGCGGCGGCGATCGGCAGTTCGGCGCCGCCCTCATCGATGGCGGCGGCCGCGTCGGCGGCGACGGCACGGATCAGCTCGGTGCGGCACAGCATCCAGGCGCAGATGTGCTTGATCGCCTGGAACCCGCCGATCGGCTTGCCGAACTGCTCACGGACCTTGGCGTAGTCGACCGCGGTGCGCAGGCACCAGCCCGCGATGCCCGCCAGCTCGGCCGCCGCGAGGGCGACGAACAGGTCGGTGACGTCGACCTCGGGCGCGAAGCTCGACGACACCGCGACCCCGGCGGCCTCCACCCTGGCCAGCGGCACGGTGTGGTCGGCGTTCGGCAGCGGCGTGATCGTCACCACAGTGGGCGAGAGCAGCAACCAGCGCGTGCCGTCCGGCGTGCTCGCCGGCACCAGGACCTGAGTGTCCTTGTCGGCGCCGTAGACGTACTCCCAGGCGCCGGTGACGGTCCAGCCGTCGGCGTCCGAACCCACCGCTGTCGCGGTCGGCCGCTCGCCCGGCACGGCGACACCGCACGGCGCACCGCCGGTCACCGCGCCCTGGGTGATCAGCCCGGCCAGCGCGGTGGCCAGCACCGGACCGCCGACCAGGTCGTCGGCGGTCTGTTCCAGCAGCACGGCCAGGTCGGCCACGGTGCCGCCCAAGCCGCCGTGCTCCTCGTCGAGCGCGACCTCGAAGAGGCCGAACTCGGTCAGCGCGGGCCAGTACTGGTGCCAGCTTCCGGCACCGCCGGCCCGCATTGTTGCAATCGGCGCGACCGAACTCGCCCAGCCCCGCAGCGACTCCGCGGCGGCTTTATGCTCGTCAGTGGTGGCGATGGTCACAAGAAAAACCGCCCTTCCGGCGTGGCTCCCACTCCTAGAACATGTTCTAATATCCGGGCCGGGTGTAAGTCAAGAGACCTACACTGGTCCGACATTTCAGGCGCACGCAGTGAAAGGGTTTCCACGATGGACAGTCCGGCCCCCACGCCCACCGTGACGACACTGTCGGAGGACGAACTGAGCTCCAACGCTCAGCGGGAGCGCCGCAAGCGGATCCTCGACGCCACCCTGTCGCTGGCTTCCAAGGGCGGCTACGACGCCGTCCAGATGCGCGCGGTCGCCGAGCGGGCCGATGTCGCCGTCGGCACCCTGTACCGCTACTTCCCGTCCAAGGTGCACCTGCTCGTCTCGGCGCTGGCCAGGGAATTCGAGCAGTTCGAAGGCAAGCGCAGGCCGCTACCCGGCGACGGCCCTTCCGAGCGCATGCACGGCCTGCTGACCCAGATCACCCGGATGATGCAGCGCGACCCGCTGCTCACCGAGGCCATGACGCGCGCGTTCATGTTCGCCGACGCCTCCGCCGCGGCCGAGGTCGATCGCGTCGGCAAGGTGATGGACCGCGTCTTCGCCCGCGCGATGAGCGACGGCGAGCCCGACGAGCGTCAGCTCGCCATCGCCAGGGTCATCTCCGATGTGTGGCTGTCGAACCTGGTCGCGTGGCTCACCCGGCGCGCGTCGGCGACCGACGTCACGGAACGACTCGAGCTCACCGTCGACCTGTTGCTGGGCGATCGCGGATAGACGACAAATCCCCTACAGCTGTTGACACGCGTCGGCTGTGCGTCTTCCCCTTGGAAGATGCATAGCCGACGTCGCATATGCGGAACCATGCATCTACCAGCCACGCGGGCGTCGCCATCGGGCCCGCGGGCATGCTGAGCTCGGCGAACAGGGCATGCCCAGATGGGCGAAAGGCCCGGAATTAGCGACATGGTCGCGAGTCACCGGCCGACACCCGAGCGCACAACCCGCCGCGCCGCCAGCGCGGCAAAATTGACGCAGTATTGTTTTTCGCGCCCCCTGATCAACTCCTCCCATCACTAGGTTGGATGCGTGAGCGCACAGGATCTGCCCTTGGAAGTCCGCCGTGCACTGGCGTCGGTTGCGCGCGTGCCACGGCTCTTGGTTGCCTCGGACTACGACGGGACTATCGCCCCGATCGTGTCCGACCCCGCCAAAGCGTTTCCCCAACGGGAATCGGTGAGCGCCTTACGCGCGCTGGCGGGGTTGGCGAACACGACGGCGGCGGTGATTTCCGGTCGGGCACTACGTGATCTGGCGGCGCTGTCGCGCCTGCCGGTCGAGGTGCAACTGATCGGCAGTCACGGCTCGGAGTTCGACGTCGGCTTCGTGCACGCGATCGACAACGACGCCAAACAGCTACTGACGGAGATCAACTCCGCATTCGCCCAGATCGCCGCCGAGAACCCCGGCGTCGCCGTCGAGATGAAACCGGCGAGCGCCGCGTTGCACGTGCGCAACGCCAGCCCCGAGATCGGCAGGCGCGCACTGAATTCCGTGCGTCAGGGCCCGGCCTGCTGGGTCGGCGTGCAGGTGACCGAGGGCAAGGCGGTGATCGAGCTCGCCGTGATCCCCACCGACAAGGGCACCGCGCTCGACACCATCCGGCACCAGGAGAGCTCGTCGGCCGCCGTGTTCTTCGGCGACGACGTCACCGACGAGAAGGCCTTCCGGGTGCTGTCCGGCCCCGATGTCGGGATCAAGGTCGGCGACGGCGAGAGCCTGGCCAAGCTGCGGGTCGATTCGACCGAGGACGTGGCGCGGGCGCTGGCCTTCCTGGTGGAGGAACGCCGCACCTGGCTGGCCGGCGCCAGCGCGCCGCGCATCGAGCGACTGTCCATGCTGGCGAGCCCGCGCTCGGTCGCGCTGCTCACCCCCGACGCGACGGTCACCTGGTTCTGCCATCCCGAACCGGATTCGGCGGCGGTGTTCGCGCACCTGCTCGGCGGCGCCAACGCCGGGCATTTCACCGTGGCGCCGGAGCGGGCGGGACTGCCGCTGTCGCAGCGGTACGTGGACGGCACGATGACCGTCCAAACCCGCTGGGCCAGTTTGCAAGTCACCGACTACCTGCCGCACGACGTCGCCCCCGACCGCACCGACCTGACCCGCGTGATCACCGGTGACGCGAAGGCCGTCGTCACCTTCGCGCCGCGGCCGGAATTCGGCCAGGTGCCGGTGCGCATCGAATCCGTGCCGAGCGGGCTGCGGGTCAGCGGCACCAACGATCCGATGGTGCTGCGCTCGCCCGGCGTGCAGTGGGAGATCCTCTCCGACGGCACCAACGAGCAGGCGCGCGCGGTGGTCGACCCGTCCGGCGCACCGGTTGTGCTCGAATTGCGCTGCGGCACCGCAGACCTCGCGCCGTCGATGACGCCGGAACACCAGCGCCGCCAGCTGGCCGAGCAGTACTGGTCGCAGTGGGCGGCCGGGCTCCAGCTGCCGCCGCTCAAGCCGGATCTGATGAAGCGCTCCGCGCTGACCCTGCGCGGGCTCGTGCACCGCCCGTCCGGCTCGATCCTGGCCGCGGCAACGACCTCGCTGCCAGAGGACATCGGCGGCGTGCGCAACTGGGACTACCGGTACTGCTGGCTGCGCGACGCGTCGCTGACCGCGCAGGCGCTGGTGACGCTGGGCTCGCTGACCGAGGCCGAGGAGTTCCTCGGCTGGACGCACCGGGTCCTCGACACCCTCCCCGGCCCCGAGCGGCTGCACCCGCTGTACACGATCTACGGCGAGACGCTGCCGCCGGAAGCCGTCATCGACCTGCTGCCCGGTTACGCGGGCTCGCGGCCGGTGCGCGTCGGCAACGCGGCGAACATGCAGGTGCAGCTCGACGTGTTCGGGCCGATCGTCGACCTGATCACGTCGATGGCGCACGAGCGGGAACGCCAGGGCATCATCGAGCCGGCCAGGGCACTGCCCGACCCCGACTGGGAGCTGGTGCACGCGATGGTGTCGGCGGTGCAGCGGCGCTGGACCGAGCCCGACCACGGCATCTGGGAGATCCGCGGCAACCCGCGTCACCACGTGTACTCCAAGGTGATGGGCTGGCTGACGATCGATCGCGCGCTGACCCTGGCCGAGCGCTTCGACCGCCCGGCCGATCCCGAGTGGGCGCTGCTGCGCGACACCATCGCCGACGAGGTGAAGGCCAAGGGCTGGAACGACGAAGTGCAGTCCTACACCGCCGCCTACGACGGCACCGATCTCGACGCCGCGACCCTGCACATCGGGCTGAGCGGGCTGATCGATCCGGCCGACCCGCGATTCGCCGCGACGGTCATCGCGACCGAGGCCGAATTGCGCAGCGGCGCGACGGTCTACCGCTACCACCACGACGACGGCCTGCCCGGCGGCGAGGGCGGGTTCCACCTGTGCGCCGCGTGGCTGGTCGAGGCGTACCTGCTCATCGGCAGGCGCTCGGACGCCGAGGCACTGTTCGCCCAGCTGGTCGCGGCCGCGGGGCCGACCGGCCTGCTGAGCGAGGAGTACGACCCCGTCGCCGAACGCTCACTGGGCAACCATCCCCAGGCCTACAGCCACCTGGGCCTGCTGCGCTGCGCCCAGCTGCTGAGCCAACCCGCCGACGTACTGGTCTGACGGTTTGACGACAAGCCGGGCTCGAACTCGAGCCCGGCTTTTCGGTGTGGTTCGTACCGGGTACTCGTTCCTGCTAAAGTAAAACGGTAACGGTTTCCATTATGATCTAGGGCACAGCCTGCCTGATCGAGCACGGCCAGGAGTACTGCGTGAACAGTCGATTCGCCCGCGTGTGTGCAGGTCTCACGGCGGGAGTGGCGGCCGCGGTCGTGCTCACCGCCTGTGGCGACGGCGCGAAGGACTCCGATGGCCTGTCGATCGTGGCCTCCACGAATGTGTGGGGCTCCATCGCGACCGCTGTCGCCGGGCCCGATGTCCAGGTCACCTCGATCATCAGCGATCCCGCCGCCGACCCGCACTCGTTCGAGACCTCGGCCACCGATACCGCCAAGATCAGCGATGCCGATCTGGTCGTGTTCAACGGCGGGCACTACGACGAGTTCATCGAGAAGGCGATCTCCGGCAAGGACAAGCGGACTGTCGAGGCGTTCGAGCAGCGGGCCGACAAGAGCGACGAGAACGAGCATGTCTGGTACGACGTCAGCACCGTCGCCGCGGTCGCCGACCGGATCGCCGCCCAGCTCGGCGAGCTCGACAGCGCCAACGCCGCCGCCTATACCGAGCGGGCGACCACCTTCAAGAACCAGCTGATCGGCGTCAGCACCATCACCGGGACCATCGCCACCCAGCATCCGAACGCGCCGGTCGCCCAGTCCGAGCCGCTCGCGCACTACCTGCTGGTGGCCGCGACCGCGCAGGACAAGACCCCGCACGAGTTCCAGGAAGCGATCGAGCAGGAGACCGACCCGGCCCCGGCCGCCGTCGCCGCCACCCGCGACCTGATCACCGGCAAGCAGGTCAAGGCGCTGATCTACAACAGCCAGACCGAGGACAAGATCACCCAGGACCTGCGCGCCACCGCGCAGACCGCGGGCATCGCCGTGGTCGAGGTCACCGAGACCTTGCCTGCCGGAATGGATTACGTCCAGTGGCAGACCGCGAACGCCAAGGCGCTCGCGGCGGCGTTGCGCTGAGGCCCTGACATGTCCACGACCGAGGAAGCAGCGCTGACCGTCACGGCACCGGCGGTGTCCGCCACCGCGGCCATCCGGCTGCGCGGGGCCACCCTGTCCTTCGGCGGGCGCACCCTCTGGCGCGACCTCGACCTCGATGTGGCGCCGGGGGAATTCATCGCCGTCCTCGGTCCCAACGGTTCCGGCAAGACCTCGCTGCTGCGAGTGCTGCTCGGCAAGCTCGGCCTGACGGCGGGCACCGCGGAGGTCGCGGGCAAGCGGGCCGATGTCGGCAATCCCGGCATCGGCTATGTCCCGCAGCAGAAGACCATCGACGCCGGTGTGCAGTTGCGCGGGGTCGATCTCGTCGGGCTCGGTGTCGACGGGCATCGCTGGGGACTTGGCTGGCGTGGCCGCGGTGAACGGGCGCGCAAGGTCGAGGCCGCCGTCGCCGCGGTCGGGGCGCAGAGTTTCGCGCATGCGCCGCTCGAGACGCTCTCCGGTGGTGAACAGCAGCGGCTGCGGGTCGCGCAGGCGCTCGTCGGCGATCCGTCGGTGCTGCTGTGCGACGAGCCGCTGCTGAGCCTTGACCTGGCCAATCAGCGGCTGGTCGCCGAACTCGTCGACAAGCGCCGCCGCGAGCACGACACGGCGGTCCTGTTCGTCACCCACGAGATCAACCCGATCCTGCCGCTGGTCGACCGGGTGCTCTACCTCGTCGACGGCGAGTTCCGGATCGGCGCACCCGACGAGGTGATGACCTCGGCGACGCTCTCGGAGCTCTACGGCACCGAGGTCGAGGTCCTGCGGGTGCGCGACCGGCTGGTCGTCGTCGGGACCGGCGACGACATGGACGCCCTCGGTGGTACCGCCTGATGGACAAGCTCACCAAGGTCCTGCATCAGATGTTCGACGTCGGCACCACCGCCGACCTGCTCACCTACGACTTCGTGCAGCAGGCGCTGCTGGCGAGCGCGCTGCTCGGTCTGCTCGCCGGACTGATCGGGCCACTGATCGTCAGCAGGCAGATGTCGTTCGCCGTGCACGGCACCAGCGAGCTCTCGCTGACCGGCGCGTCGGCGGCGCTGCTGGCCGGTGTCGGGGTCGGGATCGGCGCGATCGCCGGGTCGGTGGTCGCGGCCGTGCTGTTCGGCTGGCTGGGCTCCCGTGCGCGCGAGCGTGATTCGGTGATCGCGGTGGTGCTCTCGTTCGGGCTCGGCCTGTCGGTGCTGTTCCTGTGGCTCGCGCCCGACCGGGCCGGGTCGAAGTTCTCGCTGCTGACCGGGCAGGTCGCCAGCGTCGGCTACGACGGGCTGGCACTGCTGGTCACCTGCGCCGCGGCCGTGCTCGCGGTGCTGGCCGTTGTCTACCGGCCGCTGCTGTTCGCCAGCTCCGATCCCGAGGTCGCGATCGCGCGCGGGGTGCCGGTGCGGGCGCTGTCGGTGGTGTTCGCGGTGCTGCTCGGCATCACCGCCGCGTTCGGCGTGCAGATCGTCGGCGCGCTGCTGGTGCTCGCGCTGCTGATCACCCCGGCGGCCGCTGCCGCGCAGCTGACCGCGAGTCCGTTGCGGGCGACGGTGTTGTCGGTGATCTTCGCCGAGGTGTCCGCGGTGGGCGGGTTGCTGTTGTCGCTGGCGCCGGGTGTGCCGGTGTCGACCTTCGTCACCGGGATCTCGTTCACCATCTACCTGGTGTGCCGGTTCGTCGGACACCGCAACCGGCAGCTGGCCGGCGCGCGCTGACCCTGCCATGGCGTCGGCAGGCTGGGCGCCACGCGTCTCGATTCCGGGCCGACGCCGGCGATAGGCCCAAAGAGCCGCGACCCACGCACGCACGCGCGCAAAATACACAGCATGATCGACTTCAGTGTTCCGGACGATCTGGCCGCGCTGCGGGATCGGGTTCGCGCCTTCGTCGCCGAGCAGATCGTGCCGTTCGAACGCGATCCGCGCCTGACCGCGCACGGGCCGACCGACGAACTGCGCGCCGAACTCGTCGAACTGGCGCGGGCGGAGAAGCTCCTCACGGTGCAGGCGCCGGTCGAATACGGCGGTCTCGGGCTGTCCCATGTCGAGCAGGCGCTCGTCTACGAGGCGGCGGGCTGGTCGACGCTCGGCCCGGTCGCGATGAACTGCGCAGCGCCCGACGAGGGCAATATGTTCCTGCTCGGCAAGATCGCCGACCCCGACCAGGTCGACCGGTACCTGATGCCGGTGATCCGGAGTGAGCAGCGCTCGGTGTTCGCGATGACCGAACCCGGCGGGGCCGGGTCGGATCCCGGGCAGCTGAGCACCGAGGCGGTGTTCGACGGGGAGAACTTCGTCGTCAACGGGCGCAAGTGGCTGATCACCGGCGCCGACGGGGCCAAGACCTGGATCATCATGGCGCGCCTTGCCGAGAACCCGCACCTGCCCGCCGGGCCGACGCTGTTCCTCACCGACGGCGACGCCGAGGGCATCGTCATCGAGCGGATCATGAACACGATGGACCGCAACTACGTCGGCGGGCACGCGGTGGTGCGGTTCGAGAACCTCACGCTGCCGCAGTCCGCCGTGCTCGGCCGCACCGGGCAGGCCCTGCGCTACGCCCAGCTGCGACTGGCGCCCGCCCGGCTCACCCACTGCATGCGCTGGCTCGGCGCGGCCGAACGCGCCCAGAGCATCGCCCTCGACTACGCGCGCACCCGCACCGCCTTCGGCAAGCCGATCGGCGAACACGAGGGCGTGTCGTTCATGCTCGCCGACAACGAGGTGGCGCTGCACCAGTGCAGGCTGACCATCTGGCACAGCTGCTGGCTGATGGATCAGGGCCAGCAGGCCAGGCACGAATCGTCGATGGCCAAGTCCTATGTCTCCGAGGAGCTGTTCAAGGTCACCGACCGTTGTGTGCAGGTGCTCGGCGGGATCGGGATCAGCGACGAGACGGTTGTGGAGATGCTGTTCCGGGACATGCGCGCGTTCCGCCTCTACGACGGCCCGACCGAAGTCCACAAATACGCCATCGGGCGGCACTTGCTCCGCGAGTAGATCCGTGTTCGATCCAGCGGCCGGTCGGCAGCCTCCGCGGCTACGCAAGCTACCGTCTCCGGCCGCTGGCGCCCGGCCGCTAGTACCATTCGATCCCATGAGTTCGGAACTGCTCGTCGATGTCTCTGCCGGGGTCGCCGTGCTCACGCTCAACCGTCCCGCGCAGCAGAACGCCGTCACCCCGACGATGGCGGCCGAACTGAGCGCCGCGCTGCACCGCTGCGACATCGAGGACGCGATCCGCGCCATCGTCATCACCGGCACCGCGCCCGCCTTCTGCGCGGGCGCCGATCTGTCGGCCAGGGCCGGCGAGGTGAGCGCCACCCTCGACCCGCCGCCGTGGCAGGTCCGCAAGCCGGTGATCGCCGCCGTCAACGGCCACGCGGTCGGGATCGGGCTGGCGCTGGCGCTGCAATGCGATCTGCGGTACTTCGCCGACGACGCCGTCTACGGGCTCAGCCAGGTGCGCCGTGGCGTGCTCGCCGACGGCTACGCGCACTGGACGGTGCCGCGGCTGGCCGGACTGGCCAACGCCGCCGACATCATGCTGACCGGGCGCACCTTCGACGGCGACGAGGCCAAGTCGATGGGTCTGGCCAATGCCAGCCTGCCGGCGGGCGAGGTGCTGCCGACCGCGCTGTCGGTCGCCAACGACATCGCCAACGGGCCGGCGCCGCTGCCGGTCGCGCTGACCAAGCGGCTGCTGTGGGAGAGCCTCGGCATGACGCCTGCCGTCGTCGGGCAGCTCGAAACCGAGCTCAACACCCACGTCGCCAAGAGCATCGACGGCGGTGAGGCGATGGCCGCGTTCAAGGAACGGCGTCAGCCGAAGTGGACGGGCCGCGTCAGCACCGAATGGCCTGCCTGGGACGTTCCCGCGGAACGTCCCAGCCTGGACTGACGCTCAGAAATTACCGTTGCAGGAGCCCGCCAGGTACAGCAACGCGAACAGCACCATCAGGATGGTGCCGATGATGCCCGCGATGTACCCGATCGTCACCTGGGAGCGCCCGGACAGCGCGCCGTAGGACGCGTCGATCTCGTTGAGCGCCCGCTTGCCGAGCACCCACGCGACCGGCCCGAAGATCCCGCAGCAGAACGGGCTGAGCAGCCCGAGCACGAGGATCAGGTTCGCCTGCGGGTGCTCGACCGTCTCACCGATCGGCTGGTTGGGTATCGCCACGCACCGAATTCTACGGTGACAGAGCGGATTTGCCCGGAAACCGCGCGGAGTCAGCCCAGACGGCGCTGTCTCGCGATGTCGGCGAGGACAACACCGGCGGCGACCGAGGCGTTGAGCGACTCGACCGGACCGGCCATCGGGATGCTCAGGATCGAGTCGCAGTTCTCCCGAACCAGGCGCGACAGGCCCTTGCCCTCGGAGCCGACGACGACGACCGTCGGCATGCTGCCGTCGAATTCGTCGAGGGGGGTGTCGCCACCGGCGTCCAGGCCGACGATCTGGAAGCCCTGCGCGGCCCAGTCCTTGAGCGTGCGGGTCAGGTTGGTCGCCCTGGCGACGGGCAGCCGGGCCGCGGCGCCCGCGCTGGTGCGCCACGCCACCGCGGTCACGCTGGCACTGCGACGCTGCGGAATCACCACGCCCTGACCGCCGAACGCGGCCACCGAGCGGATGACCGCGCCGAGGTTACGCGGATCGGAGATGTTGTCCAGGGCGACGAGCAGTCCTGGCTCGCCGGAGGTCTTCACCCGGTCCATCAGGTCGTCGGGGTGGGCGTAGCGGTACGGCGGCACCTGCAGAGCGACGCCCTGGTGCAAACCGTTGGCGCTCAACCGATCCAGATCGGTGCGCGGCACCTCCAGGATCGAGATGCCGAGGTCGGCGGCGCGCTGCACGCTCTCGGAGAGCCGGTCGTCGTTCTCGGTGCCGACGGCCACGTACAGCGCGGTCGCGGGGACCTCGGCGCGCAGGCATTCGAGCACCGGGTTGCGGCCGAGCACCAGCTCGGGACCGTCGTCGGACTTGCGGCCGACCCGCGGCACACCGGCCTTGCCGGACGGACGCGACTGCGCCGCTTTGGCTTTCGCCGCGGCCGCGGCGCGCTTGGCGGCGGGATGCTTGGTGCGCTCCGTGGCGGGCGGGGTCGCGCCCCTGCCCTCCAGACCGCGGCGGCGCTTGCCGCCGGAGCCGACGACGGCACCCTTCTTGGTGCCGCCCTTCCTGATCGCTCCGCGTCGCTGTGAATTGCCTGCCATCAGTTCGCCTTTCCGCTCGATGCGCCCAGCGACCATTCCGGCCCCTGCGGGGTATCGGTGACCTCGATACCCGCTGCGACAAGCCGATCCCGTGCGGCATCGGCTTCTGCCCAGTTCTTCTCCGCCCGCGCGCTCGCCCGGCGATCCAGCTCGGAGCGGACCAGCACATCGAGCGCGTCGAGCGCCGCCGAGTTGTCGGCGGGGGTGTACCAGTGCGCGTCGAGCGGGTCGGCGCCGAGGATGCCGAGCATCGCGCGGACCTGGCCAGCCAGCTCGGCGGCCGTCTCGACCGCGCCCGCCTCCAGCGCGCGATTGCCCTCGTGCACCACATGGTGAATTTCGGCCAGCGCCTTCGGGATCGCCAGATCGTCGTCGAGCGCGGCGGCGAATCCGTCGGTCCATTTACCGACCGGGACCTCGCCGACCCGGTCGAGCACGCGATGGACGAATGCTTCGATGCGCTGATACGAGGCGACCGCGTCGTCGAGCGCTTTGTCGGAATATTCGAGCATCGAACGGTAATGCGCGCTGCCCAAGTAGAAACGCAATTCGACCGGGCGGACCCGGCTGAGCACATTCGGCACCGAGAGCACATTGCCGAGCGACTTCGACATCTTCTCCCCGCCCATCGTCACCCAGCCGTTGTGCAGCCAGTAACGCGCGAATCCGTCGCCGGACGCTTTGGACTGAGCGATCTCGTTCTCGTGGTGCGGGAAAATCAAATCCATTCCACCGCAGTGGATATCGAATTCGGGGCCGAGATAGAACTCGGCCATCGCGGAGCATTCCAGGTGCCAGCCGGGGCGGCCGGGGCCCCACGGTGACGGCCAGCTCGGCTCACCCGGCTTGGCGGCCTTCCACAGCGTGAAGTCGCGGGGGTCGCGCTTGCCGCGGGTGGGGGTCTCACCCTGGTGCACGTCGTCGAGTTTGTGGCCGGACAGCTCGCCGTAGCTGGGCCAGCTCAGCACGTCGAAGTAGACGTCGCCGTCGGCGGCATAGGCGTGCCCGCGCTCGATCAGCCGCTCCATCAGCCCGACCATCTGGGTGATGTGGCCGGTGGCGCGTGGTTCGGCCGAGGGCGGCAGCACACCGAGCACCTCGTAGGCGGAGTCGAAGGCGCGCTCGTGCGTGGCGGCCCACTCCCACCACGGCCTGCCCGCCTCGGCCGCCTTGTTCAGGATCTTGTCGTCGATATCGGTGACATTGCGGATGAACCACACGTCGTAGTCGTGCGCGAGCAGCCAGCGGCGCAGCACGTCGAAGGCGACGCCGCTGCGCACATGCCCGATATGGGGCTGACCCTGCACGGTGGCCCCACACAGATACACCGAGGCACGGCCGGGGACCAGCGGGGTGAATTCCCGCAGGGTCCGCGTGTCGGTGTCAAAAAGGCGCAAGGTCACGGCATTCGATCCTAGTCGGTGGGATGGTGGTGGAGATGACCGGCCGGTTCGTGGCTCGCCGTGGTACTACGACGGCGGAACGAAGCGGCGAGAACGCGTGGTGCGGCAGGAAATTTTCGGGGCCCGTGAGGGCTACGAACACGCCGCGATCAGACAGGTGGCGATGGCCGCGACGCCTTCGCCACGGCCGGTCAACCCGAGACCGTCCGTGGTGGTGCCGGAAACCGAGACCGGGGCGTCGAGCAGCTCACCGAGCACTTTTTGCGCCTCGACGCGGCGCGGTCCAATCTTCGGACGATTGCCGATGACCTGCACCGCCGCGTTGACAACCTCGAAGCCCTCCTCGGCCAGCAGCCTGCGGACCTCGGTGAGCATGGCGGCGCCGGTGACACCGGCCCATTCCGGGCGGCCGACGCCGAAGACAGCGCCGACATCGCCGAGACCGGCGGCGGACAGCAGGGCGTCGCAGAGGGCGTGCGCGGCGACGTCACCGTCGGAGTGCCCGGCGCAACCGTCGGCATCGGGAAACAACAGGCCCGCCATCCAGCAGGGGCGGCCGGGCTCGATGGGGTGCACGTCGCTGCCGATTCCGACTCTCATCGGACGACCGCCTGATCGGGACGCTCCGCGACGGCCGGAGTCGGGCGCGCAGCCTCCGCTCCGCGGGCGACGGTGTCGTCCCCGCCGGCGGCAGGGTCGCCCGCAGCGGACACTCGATCGGCGCACAGCGATTCAGCCAGGCGCAGGTCGAGCGGGGTCGTGATCTTGAAGGCGAGCGGGTCGCCCGCGACGGTGCGCACCGCGACGCCGAGGCGTTCGACCAGGCCCGCGTCGTCGGTCGCGCCGACCTCGGTGGCGTACGCCTCGCGCAGGAGGTCGGCGGCGAAGCCCTGCGGAGTCTGGATGGCGCGCAGGTGGGCGCGATCGGGGGTGCCGGTCACCACGCCCGCGTCGTCGACCGCTTTCACGGTGTCGACGACCGGCAGGGCGGGGACGACGGCGGGACTACCCGCCTGCAGCTCGGCGGCCACCCGCGCGATCAGCTCCGGTGGAGTGAGCGCGCGAGCGGCATCGTGCACGAGATAGAACGCGGCATCGGGCGCGGCCGCGATCCCGGCGCGCACCGAATCGGTGCGCTCGGCGCCGCCAACGACGACCTGCACCGGCACAGGGGGCATCGAACCGCCGGTCAGTGAGGTGGTGGACAGCAGAGCGGACGCGGCATCGACCAGGTCGGCGGGCACGACCACGACGACCCGGTGCACCGCACCGGACGCGATCAGCCCGTCGACCGCCAACCGGACCATAGGTGTGCCGCCGACCGGGACGAACGCCTTCGGGGTGGATTCACCCAGGCGCACGCCACGACCGGCGGCAGGGACCAGTGCTACGACAGGTCGCACTCTAGGAAGCCGCGGCGAGGACCTCGTCGAGCAGCGATTCGGCCTTGCCGTCGTCGGTGCCCTCGGCGAGCGCGAGCTCACCGACGAGGATCTGACGGGCCTTGGCCAGCATCCGCTTCTCACCGGCGGACAGGCCGCGATCCTGCTCACGACGCCACAGGTCACGCACGACCTCGGCCACCTTGTTCACATCGCCGGAGGCGAGCTTCTCGAGGTTGGCCTTGTAACGGCGGGACCAGTTGGTCGGCTCCTCCGTGTGTGGCGCGCGCAGCACCTGGAAGACGCGGTCGAGACCCTCCTGGCCGACGACGTCACGGACGCCGACATATTCGGCGTTCTCTGCGGGAACCCGAACGGTCAGGTCACCTTGCGCGACCTTCAGGACCAGATACTCTTTCTGCACACCCTTGATGGTGCGGGTCTCGATTGCTTCGATCAGCGCCGCTCCGTGGTGGGGGTAAACGACGGTGTCTCCGACCTTAAAAATCATGTGTCCCGTGCCCCTTTCGATGTTCACAGTTTAACATGCGACTCGATAACGGCGCGATCAACTGTGCAGGTCAGGGCCACAACGAGGCCATCGTAGGGGTTGACAACGCGGAATTGTTGTGCATTGTGTTGCGCCAGAACGGGTTAACCACCAGCACAGCGAGCCGTCATCGGGGCGCACGCGGCCGGCATCGATCCGGCAACCCCGCTCCGGACACCGAACTGTTACTTCCGCGCCCGCGCGTCGCGAGCCCGGACGCCACGCGCGCGGAGCGAACTACTACGCTGCCTAGTTACTACCCTCCGATCCCCTGTGTGGACGGAGTGAGCCCGGTCGACATGGAGGACAAACCGTGACTGCCCTGAAAGCTGTGACCGCCCCGTCGGCGCGACGTCGCATGGTGACGGTTGCCGCGCTCGCCGCTACCGCGGGCATCGCCCTGACCGGCTGCAGCGCCGGCCAGCACGCCCAGACGGCGTCGCAGGCCGCCGCCATCAACGGCAACCACGCCGACGTCGGCGACATCTCGCTGCGCAACGTGCACATCGTGTACCCCGAGGCGGCCGCCGAGCACGACAAGGGTGGCAAAGCGGTGATCGCTCTGTCGATCATCAACAACAGCGAAACCGTCACCGACGAGCTGACCAGCGTGACCACCGACCTCGGTCAGGTCAAGCTCACCGGTCCGGCGGGCGACGCCAAGTTCGTGCTGAAGCCGCAGCAGACCGTCGTCGCGGGCCCGGTCAAGGTCGCCGCCGCCCAGTCGGACGACCACCACGGCGCGGCGCCGACCACCACGGCAGCCCCGACCACGACGGCAGCCCCGACCACCACCGGCGCGCCGACCACCACGGCGGCTCCGGCGGGCGACAAGCCGTCCATCGATCCCGAGGCGAAGCCCGGCACGATCGAGATCACCGGTCTGACCAAGGAGATCGATCCGGGTCTGACCTACAACGTCACCTTCAACTTCAAGGACGGCGGCACCGTGCAGGTGGCCGTCCCGGTCGACGCCGCCGCGTTCGAGCGCGTCGAGAACGAGAAGTCCGGCCCCGCCCCCGAGGGCAGCGGCGGGCACTGATTTTCGGTGCAGCAGGGAAGCCGTCGCGGTGATCGCGGCGGCTTTTCTTTTTGTCGGAGCCGATCCGTAGGGTGCGCGTGTGGCCAAGACCAAAGCTGTCTTCCGGTGCACCGCGTGCTCGCACGAGGTGTCCAAGTGGGTGGGGAAATGCCCCGAGTGCGGCGCCTGGGGGACGGTGAACGAGACCGCCGCGTCCGCGTCCGCAGCGGCGCCGGGGCGGCGCGCGATGCTGCCGACCACGGCGGCCGCCCCGCTGTCGCAGATCGACGCCAAGGTCACCCAGGCGCGGTCGACGGGGGTCAGCGAGCTGGATCGGGTGCTCGGCGGCGGTGTCGTGCCGGGTTCGGTGGTGCTGCTCTCGGGTGAGCCGGGCGTCGGCAAGTCGACCCTGTTGCTCGAGGTCGCCCACCGGTGGGCGGCTCAGCGCAGCGAGACCTCGCTGTATGTGACGGCCGAGGAATCCGCGGGGCAGGTGCGCCTGCGGGCCGACCGCACCGGCGCCGTGCACGACCGGGTGTACCTTGCCGCCGAATCGGACCTGTCGATCGTGCTCGGGCACGTGGAACAGGTGCGGCCGACGCTGCTGGTGGTCGACTCCGTGCAGACGATGCTCGCGCCCGAGGTGGACGGCGTGATCGGCGGCGTCACCCAGGTGCGCGCGGTGACCGCGGCGCTGACCTCGCTGGCCAAGGCCAGCGGGATCGCCGTGCTGCTGGTCGGTCATGTCACCAAGGACGGCAATGTCGCCGGGCCGCGCACGCTCGAGCATCTCGTCGACGTGGTGCTGCAATTCGAGGGCGACAAGAACTCCACACTGCGCATGATCCGCGGCATCAAGAACCGCTTCGGCAGTGCCGACGAGGTGGGCTGTTTCGAACTGCACGAGGACGGCATCGCCTGTGTCGACGACCCGTCCGGGCTGTTCCTGCACCACCGCACCGACACCGTCCCCGGCACCGCGGTCACCGTGGCGATGGACGGTAAACGCCCGCTGGTCGCCGAGGTGCAGGGCCTGACCGTCAAGACCGAGATCCCCCAGCCCCGCCGTGCCGTGAGCGGCCTGGACTACAACCGGGTGGCCATGGTGCTGGCCGTGCTGCAAAGCCGCGGCCGGGTGTTCCTCGGCAAGCACGACGTCTATGCCGCGACCGTCGGCGGCATGCGCCTGGTAGAGCCGACCGCCGACCTCGCCATCGCCCTGGCCATCGCCTCCGCCGAGGCCGATATCGCGCTGCCCGCGGGCTGGGTGATCCTCGGCGAGGTGGGCCTGGCAGGGGAAGTCCGCAAGGTCACCGGCCTTGGCCGGCGGCTCGCCGAGGCCGAGCGCCTCGGCTTCACCACCGCCCTCGTCCCGCCCGGTTCGGAGAAAACCAAGATCGGTTCGATGCGTATCCATGAGGTCGGCGACCTCCGTTCGGCCCTGCGGCTGGCCGAACTCCGCAAATCCCGCGCACCCCGCGACCCGGTCCCCGTGGAATAACCCCGGCAAACCGCCGATATCACCGGAATTCGGCATTTCCGTGCCAACAACCATTGACGCGCGCATCGATCATGCGAAGCTTGCAAACCGCCCCAACTTGAACATGTGACCTACAGCGCACCCGCACAATGCCGACCATTCCCAACCGGCCCCGCACGCCCGACCTCGAGGAGGGCAGGCCGACGCAGTCGGCCGTCGCGGCCGTCCCGACCTCGAGCGCGCCAGCGCTCCAATCACACAGCCAGGTTGAAGGGCTCGGCCGCGCTGCGAATGGCGCCGAGCTGCGCCACCACCATGTAGGCGCCTGCGGGCACCGGCAATCGCTCCCCGGCGCATTGGGGCTGCGAGGTGGTCCCGAACCAGGTGCCCTTGTAGGAGAGCTGTTCGCCTGCCCCGAGCGTCTTCTGATCGGGTGGCCCGTCGGGATTGCAGTCGTTGCTCGCCCAGAGCCGTCGCTGCCCGTCGAGCGTGTACACCAGGAACTGCGGACCCGGCCCCAGATCCCGCGAACAGGGCGCCGACGAGATATTCGTGATGACAGTCCCGAACGCGGGCTGATCCCCCACCCGATACGTCGGCTGCCCGACCGTCACCTTCAGCGCCAGCGACTGATCGCCACACGGCGCGGCCGCCGGCTGGGCCGCCGCCGAACTGGTCACCGCCGAACTGGTCGCCACGGCACTGGACGTGGCGGTCGCCGAGCTGCTGCTCGCCGTCGTCGAGCTCGACTCGGCGGCACTGCTGGTGCTCGGCTCGGAGGTGGTCGTCGTCGCCGCGGCGGTATTCCCGGACGATTCCCCGCCGCGCGCGACCATGGTGACGAGCCAGATCACGATCGCCAGCGCGACGACGATGACGCCGATAGCGAGTGCACGGCGACGCCAGTAGATCTCCGGAGGCAGCGGTCCATTCGGTTCCAGCACGCCTCAACGGTAAGCGCACCACGCGAGCCCGCGCTCGATGACCTCGGCGTGTCGTGGGCCCAAAAGGGGTCTATACCCCGGTTCAGACCACCTCGCCGATGTTCCCGACGGCCCGGCGCAGGTGCGCGCGGCCGTCGGCGAGCTTGTAGGTGACACTCGCGATCGCGAGCTGACCGGTGGCAACGCGCTGGGAGATGATCATCGATCGCTGCATGAGCAGCCTGCTCGTCTCCTCGACGTGGCGCGCCTCGAACTCGTCGATCGAGGTGAGGCCTTCGCGGCGGCCGACAAGGATCGACGGGGTGACCCGCTCGACGACGCTGCGGATGAACCCGCCGGGCACCTCGCCGCCGTCGAGCGCGTCGATCGTCGCCTTCACCGCGCCGCAGCTGTCGTGACCGAGGACCACGATCAGCGGCACGTTGAGCACCTCGACGCCGTACTCGATCGAGCCGAGCACCGAGCTGTCCACCACGTGACCCGCGGTCCGGACGACGAACATGTCGCCGAGGCCCTGGTCGAAGATCAGTTCGGCGGCCACCCTCGAGTCGCCGCAGCCGAACAGGATCGCGTGCGGATGCTGGCCGCTGACGAGCTTGGCTCGATCCGCGGCACCCTGGCTAGGATGCAACAGGTTGCCGTTGACGAAGCGCTCATTGCCTTCGCGCAGTGACTTCCAGGCACTTATCGGATTGGAACCAGGCATACCGACCATTGTGCACACGCCCTTGGTTACCAGCGAGTCCGCCGCGTTACGCGTCGGCAAATACAGCCTGGCGGAGTGGGAACGGGAGCAGTGAGTATCGACGACGAAGCCCTGCTGGACTGGTTCGCCGACACCGCGCGCGACCTGCCGTGGCGCAAGCCGGAAGCCACCGCGTGGCACATCCTGATGAGCGAGATCATGCTCCAGCAGACCCCGGTCGTTCGCGTCGAGCCGATCTGGCGGGAGTGGGTGGCGCGCTGGCCGGTGCCATCGGCGATGGCGGCGTCCTCCCAAGCCGAGGTGCTGCGGGCCTGGGGCAAGCTCGGGTACCCGCGGCGGGCGTTGCGGTTGCACGAGTGCGCGCGGGTGCTGGCCGCCGAGCACGGTGACGTGGTTCCCGCCGATGTCGACGTGCTGCTGAGCCTGCCCGGCATCGGCGCCTACACCGCCCGCGCGGTAGCCTGCTTCGCCTACGGCCAGCGAGTTCCGGTGGTGGACACCAATGTTCGCCGGGTGGTCGCGCGCGCGGTACACGGCCGCGAGCCGGGCAATCCGTCGTCGCGCGATCTCGCCGAGACCGAGGCGCTGCTGCCTGTCCCGGTGCCGCGCGCCGCGACGGTTTCTGCGGCGCTGATGGAGTTGGGCGCACTGGTGTGCACGGCCCGCAATCCCGACTGCGCCCGCTGCCCGCTGCCCGCCTGCGCGTGGGTCGATGCGGGCAAACCGGCCGCCGAGGTGGCCCGCAAGGTGCAGAAATACGAGGGCACCGACCGTCAGGCGCGTGGACGTCTGCTCGACGTGCTGCGCGACGCGTCCGGTCCCGTGGAACAGGTGCGCCTGGATCTGGCGTGGACGCGCGATCCCGGCCAGCGCGCGCGGGCCCTGGATTCGCTGCTGGTCGACGGGTTGATCGAGCAGACCGAGGACGGGCTGTTCGCACTGGCCGGTGAAGGTGGCGCAGCGGGATAACCCGTCTGCGTTCAGAGCACGCGACGCAGGAAGCGACCGACGTGCTCGCGATAGGCCGCAGGTTGTTCGTCGTGCACCAGATGCCCGGCCCCGGCGATCCACACATACTCCGCACCGGGGTGCACGTCGGCCATCGTCCGCATCTGACCGGCCGGGGTGATGGTGTGCTCGCCTTCGATGAGCAGCGCGGGCACCCGCAGCGACTTCCATTCGGTCCAGAAGTCGCGCGTGCCCCATTCCTCGGAGATCGCCCGGAACGTGTCGACCTCGCCGTGCAGCCGGTAGCCGTCGGGCGCGGCGGTGAAGGCGCGCAGGAAGTAGGCGCCTGCGACCGGCCCGAAGTAGTCGAGCACCGCCTGGTCGTCGGCGAAGGGCTGCGGCCAGGAGTGGATCAACTCGGCCCAGTGGGCGGCGGTGCGGCCGGTGAAATCGGGCGCGATGTCCTCGACGACGATCGCGCGCACCCGTTCGGGATAGGTGGCGGCGAAGACCCAGCCGTGGATCGCGCCCATCGAATGCCCGACGATCACCATCGGCTCGGTGATCCCGGCGGTGAGCCCGGCGAGATCGGCGACGAACGCCTCTGTGCTGAGCTCGGCGGGCGGAACGCGGCCGTGACCCGCGGCGTCGACGGTGTAGACGTGGCCGAATTCGCGCAGCCACGGGAGCAGATCTGTCCAGGTGCGCGCGCTGCCCATCAGCCCGTGCAGCAGCAGGATCGGGACGCCGGTCCCACCTTCGTCGTACAACACCCTGACGATTGTGCCCCAGAGCGGGATGTTTCCCGCGCGGTCGTATTGTCGGCGCTATGGCTGTTGTGAAGATCAATGCGATCGAGATCCCTGAAGGCGCGGGCCCCGAGCTGGAGAAGCGCTTCGCCGCCCGCGCGCACGCGGTGGAGAACTCCCCCGGTTTCCTCGGCTTCCAGTTGCTGCGCCCGGTGGCCGGCGACAACCGGTATTTCGTGGTGACGCAATGGGATTCGGAGGAATCGTTCGCCGCGTGGCGCGACGGTCCCGCCCGCGCCGCGCATGCCGGACACGGTGCCGAGGGCGAGCGTCCCAAGCCGGTGTCGACCGGTGCCTCGCTGCTCGAGTTCGAGGTCGTCCTGGACGTGCCGGCCAAGGCCTGACAACGGCGTTTCCGCTGGACATGCGGATGCGCGTATTGACGAGGGCGCCTCGCGACTGTCACAGTTCGAGGGAACACACGCGAGGGTGCGCGGTAATTCCGGTGAGATTCCGGAGCGGTCGCGCCACTGTTATCCATGTACCGGGTTCCCGGTGCCGGAGAGCCAGACACCGGCACCTTCGCACCACACTTCGACCGTGGGACGCGTATCCCTGAGGAGGACCCGAATGGCCATCGCGCATTCACCCAGCCGGGATACCGGCCTGGACACCCTGGCAACCGTGCTCGTCACGGTCGGTGTCGTTCTGCTTGCACTGCTCACCCTGTACCTGGTCGGGTTCGACCAGGGGGCCGTCTCGCGTAGCGGGATGTACCTGCACGAGCTGATGCACGACGGACGTCACCTGCTCGGTGTCCCGTGCCACTGACCGGATCACTCAAGACCCTGCTGCTGCGCGGCCTGCTGGCCGGCCTGATCGCCGGTCTGCTGGCTGCCACAGTGGGCTATTTCATCGGCGAACCCCAAGTGGACGCCGCGATCGCCATCGAAGAGGCCGCCGCGGCACCGGCCGAGCACGGACACGACGCGGCCGAGCCCGCTGGCCATTCCCATGGCGGGGAAGACGAACCGCTGGTCAGCCGGTCCGGCCAGAAGGCGGGACAGTTCCTCGCGCTCGGGCTGGCCGGGATGGCGTTCGGCGCGCTGTTGGCGTCGGTGCTGAACTACGCCCGCCGGTTCACGGCGCTGACCGGGCCGAAGCTGTCGCTGTACGCCGCGGGATTCGCGTGGGCGGCGATCGTCGCGGTGCCGTTCTTCAAGTACCCGGCCAACCCGCCCGCCGTGGGTGATCCGGAGACGATCAACAACCGCACCTGGCTGTGGGTCGCCGCCGTCGTGCTCGGCCTGCTGGCCGTCGCGGCCGCGATCGCGGCCTACAAGGCGCTGGCCGGCCAGCTGGATACGCTCCGGCTGATCGCGGGGGTGGCCGCGTTCGTGCTGGTCACGACCATCGGCTATGTGCTGCTGCCCGGCGTGAACGAGGTGGCCGACGACTTCCCGGCGACGCTGCTGTGGCGTTTCCGGGTGGCCTCGCTCGCCGAAACCACCACGCTGTGGGTGGCTTTGGGGCTGGCCTTCGCCGCGCTCACCGAATTCGCCTCGCGCCGTAGCACTCCAGTAGTGGAGCGGGTCGCTACCGCAGGGTGATCCTCGCGAGTATCAGCGAGAGGCAGTGTCGGTGTCATGACCGGCACTGCCTTTTCCGTTTCCGCGTCCCGACCCCGCGCGGTGACCGTCGCGTTCTGCGGTCTCGTCACCGCCCTGGCCGCCGGCGCCGCCGAGGGACTGCTGCGCGCTGTTCGTGGCGGTGGGGAATTCGGCTCCACCGCAGCGGGATTGCTTCCCCGCCTCGCCATCTACCTGGTCGTCGGGGCCGTGGCGCTGTACATGGTGAACGGCAGCCGGGTGGCCCGCGCGCTGCTGACCGTCGGCATCGGCGTTGTCGGCTTGCTCTCGCTGATCATCGAGCCGCTGGCGGTCATGCTGTCGACCGACGACTTCGGCGAGCTGTTCGCCGGCCTTTCCCCCAGTTCGGCGGTGCTGGCCGGCTGCCGGGCCGTGCACATCCTGGCGGTGGTTATTGCCATTCCGGCGATGTACACACCAGCCGGGCATCGGTGGTTCACCCAGCGCTGACCCGGCATTTTCGTGCAATCCGGCCCCTGCCAGTCAGTTTTCCGACTGGACAGCGGCGAACTGCACGAAAATGCCGGACGGATCAGATCAGTTCGGCGTCCAGCTCGACCTCGGCGACGCCGGCCAGTGCCTTGCTGACCGGGCAGCCGTTCTTGGCGGCGGTGGCCGCGGTGTAGAAGCCCTCGGCGTCGAGCCCGCCCGCGACGGCGCGCACGGTCAGCTTGATCTTGCTGATCTGGAACCCACCGGCCGGGTCCGCCGCGAGCGTGACGTCGGCGGTGACATCCAGGCTTTCCGGGGTGCCGCCCGCATTGGCGATCTCGGCCGAGAGCGCCATCGAGTAGCACGACGAGTGCGCCGCCGCGATCAGCTCTTCCGGGCTGGTGCCCTCGGCGACTTCGGCAGCGCGGCGCGGGAAGGTCACATCGAACTTGCCCGCGCCGGAGCTGACCAGTTCGACCTGCCCGGAACCGTCCTGCAGTCCGCCTGCCCAGAGGGTGCGTGCGCTACGAGTCGGCATGGCAATCCTTTCGATTCGGTGGGTGTTGCGTCCGGTGACGAACCTACTCGGATCCCGGCCGGAGTTCGCCGGCTCAGGCGACGCCGGTGACCTCGTCCAGCCGCTCCAGCATCGCCGGCCAGACCTGCTGGTGCAGGTCACGGAGGGCGGCGGTGGGGAAGCCGGAGTGGCGCAGGCGCAGACGGATGCCGCGCGGCTGCTTGAGGAATTCCGCCGCGACCACGGTCTCCACGCCGTCGGTGGCGGCGGTGACCCAGGTGAATTCGATCCGCCGGTCCGGTTCCAGCAGCAGGATGCGGCCGTAGTGCGGGTTGCGCTTGTCGGCCGAGCCGGTGTCGAAGTAGAGCGGCTCGTTCACGGCGGGGCGCATGAGGACCGATCCGGGAACGGCCAGCCACAGGTCGAGGCCCCGGGTCCAGGCCGCGTAGAGCAGGCTGGGCGAGGCTTTCATCACGCGCTCGACCGTGAGCTCGTGCGGTCGCGCAGACAGGTCCGGGGGGTGAACTGGCTGGTCCATCAGCCGACCTTACCTGCCCGGACCGGCCGATCACCGCATCGGCTGTGCGACAGCGTCACTCGGGATTGGTGACGCGGGCGAGCACGATCCCGCCGAGGATCAGCGCCAGTGCCAGCATGCGGCCCGCGCTGAGCGGATCCTTGTGAACGAGGACGCCGAGACTGATCGCGCCGAGCGCGCCGATTCCGGTGAACACCGCGTACGCGGTGCCGACCGGGAGGGTGTGCATGGCTCGCGAGAGCAGGTACACCGCGAGCGAGCCGAGCGCGATGCAGAGCAGGGTCGGGCCGGGTTTGGTGAAGTTCTCGGTGGGTTTGATGGTCTGCGACCAGATGATCTCGACGAGGCCGGCGAGGCCGAGTACTACCCAGCTCATTTCGCGTAATCCTGTGCGAGCAGGCGCACTTCGGTCAGCGCGGCGGCGAGCGAGGCGTCGTGCGCGTCGCGCAGGTGGGCCAGGTTCGGGTCCTGCACGGCGTTGGCGAGTTCGGCGTGGACGAACACGGTGTCGGTCACGGCGAAATGCCCGGCGAAGAAGTCGCGCAGGTAGCGCTCCTGGTAGTCGTAGGCGGCCTTCGGCGCGCCGGGCGAGTAGGCGCCGCCGCGGGCGCCGACGACCACGAACCTGCGCTCACCCAGCGACATGCGCGGGAAGGTGATCTGGTCGAGCCAGGCCTTGAGCGCGGCGGGGATCGAGTAGTTGTACATCGGGGTGCCGATGAGGATCACGTCGGCGGCGAGTACCTGCGCGAGCAGTGGTTCGACGATCTTCCATGCGGTCTTCGCGGCGGGGGTCGCGGCCAGCTCGGGGAGCCGATCGAGATCGGTGCCACCCGCGGCGAGGACGGCGTCGCAGAGTTCGGTCCAGCCCTCGCCGATGAACGGTGTCGGCTGGGCCGTCAGGTCGCGATAGGTGTACTCGCCGTCCGGCGCCTCGGCGCGCCAGGCCTGGACGAATTCCGCGCCGAGCCTGCGGCTCAGCGACCGGGTGCGAGCGCTGGCGTCGAGGTGCAGCAGGTGTGTCATGGTCGAGCCCTCCATAAATGGACATCATGTCCGCTTGTCGTGTCTCGACGATAGAACACAAGTGGACAGTCTGTCCATATATTCGTTTCTGGGCTACAGTCGACACCATGGAGCCCCGATCCGACCTGCTCACCGGCACGGCGCTGGACGCACCGCAGCCCGCGGAGCGCACCGACGCGGCCCGCAACCGGGCCAAGGTGCTGGCGGCGGCCGCCGAACTGTTCGCCACCCGCGACCCGCGCACGGTCACCATGGACGACATCGCCAAGGCGGCGGGCGTCGGCCGCGGCACCCTCTATCGCCGCTATCCCGACCGCACCGCGATCGCCGTCGCCCTGCTCGACGAACACGAACGCGCGGTCCAGGAACAACTCCTGCGCGGGCAACCCCCACTCGGTCCCGGCGCGCCACCCGCCGACCGGCTCGCTGCCTACTACGCCGCGATGGTCGAATTGCTCACGGCCCATGCGCATCTGGTGCTCGGTGCCGAAACCGGGGGTGCCCGCTTCGCGACCGGCGCGTACGGATTCTGGTCGGCGCACGTGCGGGCGCTGCTTGTCGAAGCCGGTGTCGCCCAACCGGATTCCCTGGTCGATACCGTCCTCGCGCCCGTGGCGGCCGAGGTCTATCTGCACCAACGCGAACGCGGACTCACACCCGGTCAGATCACCGAGGGTCTGGCGGTGCTCGCCCACCGCCTGCTCGACCAGCCCTGACCTGTCGGGCCCTGCCGCTACCGTCACGCGGGTGACGACACTTCCCACCGATACCGAAGCCGCCCGTTTCTGGGCCCTGATCGAAACCGCCTGGGAGCGCGCCGGTTCCACGGCCCGCCGCGCCCTGCTCGACAGCGCCTACGACGACGAGCCGCTCGGCAGGTTCATCGACGCCCTGCGCTCGCTGAGCACCGATTTCACGAGCGACGAGCTGACCGCGCTCGACCGGGTCGCCGAACGCGCGCTCTACGACATCGACCGCGCCGATATCCACGAGATCACCGACGGCTCCGACGACGGCTTCCTCTACGCCCGCGGCTTCATCGTCGCGATGGGCCGCGAGTACTACGAGGCCGTGCGCGCCGACCCGGAAACCGCGCTGCCGGATGTCTGGTGCGAGGAGATGTGCTACTTCTTCGCCCACCTGCACGACAAGCTCTACGGCGATTTCCCGGACACGGGTTCGGGCATCTCCCGCGAGACCGCGTCGAACCCGGCCGGGTGGTCCTGAGAATCAGGTCAGGTCGCGGCGGGTCATCAGCCAGATGGTGCCGCCCGCGAAGGCCAGTACGTAGGCGGTGAGCAGCGCGAGGGACTCGCCGCGCGTGAGGATGTCCAGGACGCCGGGAGTGGCAGGGCCGCTGACGGTGCGCATCGCGCCCGCCAGGGATCCGGCGGCGGTTCCCGGCAGCAGGTCGGTGAACGTCTCGATGGGACCGAAGATGGCCGCCACCCCGCGCAGCAGGTTCTCGACGACGAGCACCCAGACCAGGCCGAGGCCGACCGCGAGGGCAGGGCCGCGGGCGATGGCGCCGATCAGCGCGCCCGCCAAGGTCCACATGCTCAGAATCGCTGTGCCGGAGATGATTCCGAGAACGGAGCGCTCCAGGGACGGCAGGGTGAGCGGCTGACCCTCACTCACCGCGATGAGCGAGGCGACACCCAGGTCGACGGCGAATGCCACACAGACCAGGGCCACCACCACGACCACCAGGCTCACGAGCAGGCCGCCGACCGCTGCCGGACGGCTCGGTCCCTGGGTGAACACGGTCTTCCAGGTGCCCCAGCCGTAGCTGCTGCCGACCGCGAGCGCGCCCAGGATAAGCATCAGCGCACCGCCGAACATCGCCATGCCCTGGGTGAAGACCTCGGGGACGGCGGCGGGCATGAGCTGGCCGAGCAGGACGTCGCGGGGCAGACCGTCCGACATGGCGCCGCTCTCGCCGGAGGTGTAGGCGAGGTAGTTGAACAGGTAGGCGAAGGTCAGATTCAGCAGCACCCACACGCCGAGGACGATCCAGAACGCGGGCCAGCGACCGAGCCGCACCGACTCCGCGCGCATGCTCGCCCACAGATCTCTTGTCACACCGGTCATTTCGCGACCTCCATAGCCGTCATCTCGAAGAACACTTCTTCCAGGGATTTCTCGTCGACGCGCAGTTCCAGCAGGTCGGCGCCCGCCGAGACCACGGCGCGGGCGACCACCGGCGCCATCGCGGCAGACGTTTCGACTCTGATCCCGTCCGCGTTCGCCCTTGCGGGAGCGATGGTGCGAATCGCGTCGAGGGCGATATCGGCGGGCTCGGCGCGGACCAACAGTGCTGCGGTGCCGCGTAATTCGGCGACGGTCGATTCGGCGAGCAGCCTGCCGCCGGAGATCACCCCGACCCGGTGGCAGATCTCCTGCACCTCGGCGAGCTGGTGACTCGACAGCAGAACGGTGTGCCCATCGGCAGCGAGATCGATGATGAGCGTGCGCATTTCGGCCAGGCCCGCCGGGTCGAGCCCGTTGGTCGGCTCGTCGAGGATCAGCAGGTCGGGGTCACCGAGCAGGGCGGCGCCGACGCCGAGGCGCTGCTTCATCCCCAGCGAATAGGTGCGGAAGCGGTCGCCTGCCCGGTCCGCCAGGCCCACCCGTTCCAGCGCCTTCTCGACGTCGGCGGCGCTGTGCCCGCGGTAGCGCGCCAGGACACGCAGGTTGTCGCGGCCCGAGAGGTAGGGGTAGAAGCCGGGACCCTCGATGAGGACGCCGATGCGGCGCAGGGCCGCGGGATCGCCGGGTGCGAGGCCGCGTACCAGGGCGGTGCCTGCGCTGGGCCGGATCAGGCCGGCCAGCATGCGCAGGGTGGTGGTTTTGCCCGCGCCGTTGGGGCCGAGGAAGCCGTAGATCTCGCCTGCGGCGACGCGCATGCTCACCGCGTCCACCGCGATGTGCTCGCCATAGCGCTTGGTCAGCTCGTCGGTGACCACGATCGAATCGTTCATGGGAATCAGGATCCGCGCCGATGCGGTGCCGGGGCATCCGTCGCGGAGCGGCTTCACGGCTACGTCGCGCGGACTACTCGCTGTGGTTCCCGACGCTCGATATTCGCCTCGACCGGCCCGCTGACCGGCCACTGTGGCGCCGCGGGGTGGCTCGCACCGGAATTACGGGCGCAGGCCGACGCGGAGGGCGGCCCTACGCAATAGGGTGAGTGAGGTGGGAGCGTCTGCGAAATGGGAGCGTGGCTCGGTCGTTGTGGACTGGGGCCTGGCAGTGGTGGTCGCGGTGATCCAGCTCGCCGGGAGTTCCGGTGCGAATGCGAATCAGAGCGGGGTGCGCTCGCTCGACGCGTTCGCGTATCTGTTGCTGCTCGCCGGTCCGATCGCGCTCGGCTTCCGGCGCGTGCTGCCCGAACCGGTGCTGCTGGTCGCTCTGCTCGCCGCGGTGTCGTATGTGCTGCGCGACTACGGATACGGGCCGATCTTCCTGTCGCTGATCATCGCGTTCCTGACCGCGGCGGTCAACGGATCACGGTGGCGCACATACCCGGTGGCCGCGGTCGGCTATCTGACGATGGTGTGGCCGTTGCCCGCGCTGCTCGGGCGCGACACCGACGCGTGGCAGATCTTCGGGTTGCTGGCCTGGGTGGGCGTGCTCGTCGGGATCGCCGAGGGGGTGCGCCAGCGGCGGGCGGTGGTGGTCGCGCGCGGACAGCGGGCCGAGGCCGCGCGCCGCGACGAGCAGGCGCAGCAGGCCAGGGCCGCCAGCGAGGAGCGGCTCGCGATCGCCCGTGAGTTGCACGATGTTCTCGCGCACAGTCTTTCGCTGATCAATGTGCAGTCCTCGGTGGCGCTGGAGCTCTTCGACCGGAAACCGCAGCAGGCGGCGGCCGCGCTGGCCACGATCAAGACGACCTCCAAAGAGGCACTGGCCGAGGTGCATACGCTGCTGCACGCCATTCGCAGCGGTGCGGCGGTGGCGCCCGTGGTCGAGGAATACGCCGAGCCCGCCGCCGATTCGCCAGCGCCCGTCGCTCCCGTCGCACCGCCGCGGCCCGCTCCCCGCGCGCCGACGCCGTCGCTCGACGATCTCGAGACCTTGCTCGAGCGCACCAGGGCGACCGGGCTCGATGTCGACACCAAGATCATCGGGACACCCAAGAAGCTGCCCAGCGTGATCGATGTGGCCGCGGCCAGGATCATCCAGGAATCGCTGACCAATGTGGTGCGGCACGCGCCCGGCGCGACGGCGATGATCACCCTGCGGTACACGCCCGAATCGGTCGACATCACCATCGACAACACGCGGCCGACCAGCACCGCGGTCCGCACCGGCGCGGGTGGGAACGGGATCATTGGCATGCGGGAGCGGGCGCACGCGCTCGGCGGGGCGTTGACGGCCGGGCCGCGGCCGTCAGGTGGGTTCCGGGTGGCGGCCAGATTGCCTGCCCGACCTGCGGCTGCCGCGACTGAACCGCGCAACGACGCATCGCGCGCCTCCCGGCAATCCGCGTCAGCCGCGGGCTCCCCCACTGACAACGCAGGCTCCGCCGCAGCCGGTGCTGCCCGTGCAGGATCCGCGGCAGCCGGACCTGACCGTGCGGGCTCCGCGGCCGGTGCTGACGGTAAGGAGTCCTCCGTATGAGCGACCCCGGCCAGGTCGGCGCACGCACAACGCGCGTGCTGGTCGCCGACGATCAGGCGCTGGTGCGTGGCGGGTTCGTCGCGCTGCTCGACGCCCAGGACGACATCGAGGTCGTCGGCGAGGCCGAGAACGGCGAGCAGGCCGTCCGGATGACCCGCGCGCTCGTCCCCGATGTGGTGCTGATGGACATCCGCATGCCCATCCTCGACGGCCTCGCCGCCACCCGCATGATCGCCGACGAGGCCGCGCTCGCCGAGGTCCGCGTCGTCGTCCTCACCACTTTCGAGCTCGACGAATACGTCTTCGAGGCGATCCGCGCCGGCGCGGCCGGTTTCCTGGTCAAACACACCGAACCCGCCGACCTGCTCCGCGCCGTCCGCGTGGTCGCCGCCGGCGACGCCCTCCTCTCCCCCGGCGTCACCCGCCGCCTCCTCGCCGAGTTCTCCACCCACGCCAAACAACCCCCACCCGCCGCCCTGGCCGAGCTCACCGACCGCGAACGCGAGGTGATGACGCTGGTCGCCGAAGGCCTCACCAACGCCGAAATCGGCGCCCGCCTCTACCTCAGCCCCGCCACCGCCCGCACCCACGTCAGCCGCATCCTCACCAAACTGAATGCCCGCGACCGCACCCAACTGGTCGTCCTCGCCTACGAATCAGGATTGGTCCGCCCGGGCTGGCAGTAACGACAGGAGCTACCCGATCATGGCTGAACACTCATCGATGGACGATGTACGGCACGACCGGATGAACAGGCCGGATTTAGATGCCGCCGAGTACGAGGCCGGACGCGCGGAAGCAATTCTGGCGATCGAGTTGGCGCAGGCGCTGATAGTTTCGCCGGAAACAACGGGAGGAAGGGAGTTGGCGTGGGGGTGACCATGTCGTTCACCAGGGTGAGCGCTGCGGATCTGGAGCGACTGTCAGGGGAAAAGGGCTGGCCCGACGATTTTCTCGCGGATCTGGAGACTCCCGACGGCGAGCCGAGCGGGTACTTGGACAAGGCGTGGGCGGGGTTGAAGTACCTGCTGGAACAGGCCGAAAGCGGGGTCGATCTGTTCTGCACGGGGCGTCCGCTCGACAGTGAGAATCACTTCGCGTGGAGCCCGGACGACGTGTCCTACACCGCGGGCATTCTGCGCGGCACCCCGTTCGGCACGCTCGCCGCCCACTACGACCCGGCCCGCATGGACGCCGCCGATGTGTACCCGCGGATCTGGGTCCGCGACGGCGACGGCGGTCTGCACTACCTCGGGCACCATTACGCCGGGCTCGTGCGGGTGTTCGACTACGCCGCCCGGCGCGGCTCCGGATTCCTGCAGCATTTCGGCTGACCATCGAAAAAGCCCGCCCCCGGGATTCCGGGGGCGGGCTTTTCGGTTCAGCTGTCTACTCGCCGGAGGCGACCTCGGGCGCGGGGCCCTCGGCAGCACCGGTCAGGACGACCTCGGGCTTGTCGTCGCCCGCGGGTGCCTTGGTCAGCTTCGCCTTGCCGGTGAAGGTGAACTTGGCGTCCTCGCCCTGGCCCTCGCCGTTCCAGCCCTCGACGTCGACCACGATGGTCTGGCCCGCGCCGATCTCGCCGAAGAGGATCTTCTCCGACAGCTGGTCCTCGATCTCGCGCTGGATCGTGCGACGCAGCGGACGCGCACCGAGGACCGGGTCGAAACCGCGCTTGGCGAGCAGGCTCTTGGCCTGGTCGGTCAGCTCGATCGCCATGTCCTTGTTCTTCAGCTGCTTGGCGACGCGGCCGATCATCAGGTCCACCATCATCACGATCTGATCGCTGGTGAGCTGGTGGAAGACGATCACGTCGTCGATGCGGTTGAGGAACTCGGGGCGGAAGTGCTTCTTCAGCTCGTCGTTGACCTTGAGCTTCATCCGCTCGTAGTTCGAACCCTCGGCGTTGGACTGGGTGAAGCCCAGACCGACGGCCTTGGAGATGTCGGAGGTGCCCAGGTTCGAGGTGAAGATCAGCACGGTGTTCTTGAAGTCGACCGTACGACCCTGACCGTCGGTGAGACGGCCGTCCTCGAGCACCTGCAGGAGGGTGTTGTAGATCTCCTGGTGCGCCTTCTCGATCTCGTCGAACAGCACCACCGAGAACGGCTTGCGGCGCACCTTCTCGGTGAGCTGGCCGCCCTCTTCGTAGCCCACGTACCCGGGAGGGGCACCGAAGAGCCGCGATGCGGTGAAGCGGTCGTGGAACTCGCCCATGTCGATCTGGATGAGCGCGTCGTCGTCACCGAACAGGAAGTTCGCCAGCGCCTTGGACAGCTCGGTCTTACCGACACCGGACGGACCGGCGAAGATGAACGAGCCGGACGGACGCTTCGGATCCTTCAGGCCGGCGCGAGTGCGGCGGATCGCCTTAGAGACGGCCTTGACGGCATCCTCCTGGCCGATGATCCGCTTGTGCAGCTCGTCCTCCATGCGGAGCAGACGGGTGGTCTCCTCCTCGGTGAGCTTGAAGACGGGGATACCGGTCCAGTTGGCCAGCACCTCCGCGATCTGCTCGTCGTCGACCTCGGCCACGACGTCCAGGTCACCGGAACGCCACTGCTTCTCCCGCTCGGCGCGCTTGGCGACGAGCTGCTTCTCCTTGTCCCGCAGGCGTGCGGCCTTCTCGAAGTCCTGCGCGTCGATCGCGCTTTCCTTCTCGCGGCGGGCGTCGGCGATCTTGTCGTCGAACTCGCGCAGGTCCGGCGGAGCGGTCATCCGGCGGATGCGCATGCGCGCGCCCGCCTCGTCGATGAGGTCGATCGCCTTGTCCGGCAGGAACCGGTCGTTGATGTAGCGATCGGCCAGCGTCGCGGCGGCGACCAGGGCACCGTCGGTGATGGACACCCGGTGGTGCGCCTCGTAGCGGTCGCGCAGACCCTTGAGGATGTTGATGGTGTGCTCGACGGTCGGCTCGCCGACCTGCACCGGCTGGAAGCGGCGTTCCAGGGCGGCGTCCTTCTCGATGTACTTGCGGTACTCGTCGAGGGTGGTCGCGCCGATGGTCTGCAGCTCGCCACGGGCCAGCTTCGGCTTCAGGATCGAGGCCGCGTCGATGGCGCCCTCGGCAGCACCCGCGCCGACGAGCGTGTGCAGCTCGTCGATGAACAGGATGATGTCGCCGCGGGTGTTGATCTCCTTGAGCACCTTCTTCAGGCGCTCTTCGAAGTCACCGCGGTAGCGGCTGCCCGCGACCAGGGAACCCAGGTCGAGGGTGTAGAGCTGCTTGTCCTTGAGGGTCTCGGGGACCTCGCCGTTGACGATGGCCTGCGCGAGGCCCTCGACGACGGCGGTCTTACCGACACCGGGCTCACCGATCAGGACCGGGTTGTTCTTGGTGCGGCGGCTCAGCACCTGCATCACGCGCTCGATTTCCTTCGAGCGGCCGATGACGGGGTCGAGCTTGCCCTCGAGCGCGGCCTGAGTGAGGTTGCGGCCGAACTGGTCGAGCACCAGCGAAGTGGACGGAGTGCCCGCCTCACCGCGCGAGCCGGAACCCTCGACGGGCTCCTTGCCCTGGTACCCGGACAGCAGCTGGATGACCTGCTGACGGACGCGGTTCAGGTCGGCTCCGAGCTTGACCAGAACCTGGGCGGCGACGCCCTCGCCCTCACGGATGAGTCCGAGCAGGATGTGCTCGGTACCGATGTAGTTGTGGCCGAGCTGCAGCGCCTCGCGCAGGCTCAGCTCCAGCACCTTCTTGGCGCGCGGGGTGAAGGGGATGTGACCGGACGGCGCCTGCTGGCCCTGACCGATGATCTCCTCGACCTGGCTGCGCACACCCTCCAGCGAGATGCCAAGAGACTCCAGCGACTTCGCCGCTACGCCCTCGCCCTCGTGGATCAACCCAAGCAGGATGTGCTCGGTGCCGATGTAGTTGTGGTTGAGCATCCGGGCCTCTTCTTGGGCCAGGACAACGACACGCCTCGCGCGGTCGGTGAACCTCTCGAACATCGCTCCCTCACTCTCCTGCTCCGACATTCTGGCAACAGACGCCGCAGTGTGCTCGGTACAACCTAGGGCGTCGGACCGACAACTGTCGCCGTCAGCCTGCCATGAAGCCCGGGGGTTGCGGCCCCCGCCATCCACTCTAGTTGGCAGGGGGTCCCGCCGCCGCCGGTCCACCCTATTGATGACCGGCGGCAACATGGTCATTCACTCATAACGCGCACGTCGCGGCATTCGTTTCCGCTCGAGTTTTGCCTACAGCGAAATATGTCGAACCGATGACGGCACTACCCGGTGAACGGCGGCACAAACTCGCACGGAACAGGGGCCTGACGGGCCGGATCCAGGGCATTGAGGACGTGACCTGCGGCGCGCGGGCTGCCGGCGATGGCCATGTGCTCGGAGTAGTCCTGGGCGCAGCCGTCCTGGACCACATGGGAGGTGGCGTTGGGCGCGGGGACCAGGCCCGAGGTGTGCGGGACGATCAGTTCGTCGAGAGTGGTGACGATATTGGTGTAGCTGACCTGCGGGTCGTAGACGCCGTCGGCATTGAGCGCAGCCATGAACTCGTCGCCGGTGAGCATCTGCCCGCAGGCCTGGCACAGCGACGTCGCGACCGCGTCGAAGGCGGGACCCGCGCCGAGTGCCCGGCTGTAGGCGGCGATGTCGCCCGCACCCAGGGCGTTGGTGCCCAGCCACGGCGGTGCGATGGCAGCGAACTTGTCGACCCTGGCCGCGCCGCCGAGACGCTTGATGTAGTAGTTGCCGACGATGTTGCCCTGTGAATGCGCGACGAAGTCGACCCGCGCGGCGCCGGTGCGCGCGAGGACCCGATCGACGAAGACCGACACCTCGGCGGCACTCTGCTCGATGGGCCGCATCCCGCCGACCGCTGAGACCGGCCACGGCAGGCCGTAGGCGCCGTAGGTGAGGGAGTAGACGCAGTAGCCCTCGTTGGCCAGCAGCGGGGCGTACACGCCCCAGTTCGTCTGCGCGCCACCGCCGGTGCCGTGCAGCAGCACCACCGGGTTCGGATGCTCGGCCGAGGGGACACAGCCGGGATCGTTCGCACCGGGGAGCGACCCGCCGGGGTTGGCCAGCTCCGGTGCGATCCCGGCGAAGAAGTTGTAGTCGACCGGATACCCGGCGGCGGCGGCGCCTGCGGTCGCCCAGGTCAGCAGGGCTGCCGCGGCCAGTACCAGCAACGATCTCGAACTACGTCGCATGAAACGACTCCTCACTAGAACGTGTTCCACTCATCATGGAACACGTTCCAGTGATCGCGTGGCCCTATTGGCAGATCGCCATCAGCGCCGGTACGGCGCCGCGGCGAACCCGCCCGCCATGGGCGCCGCCGCGGTCTGCGAAACCTGCTGTCCGGCAACCACACCCGTGGCGCTCGACTTGCCCTGCTGCACACCGGCGGCGAACAGCGCGCCGCACAGCACCAGGAACGCCGCCGTGTGCAGCACCGCCCGCAGGATGTTCCAGCGCACCCAGGCCGCCTCGTAGTCGGCGCGCACCGCCGCGGTGTCGATGATGGCCGCCGGGTCGCCCGCCGCCGCGAGTGCGTCGTTGAGCGGCACGTTCAGCGCCGCGGTGACGCCGAAGGCGATCACGTTGAGCGCCACGGCGATTCCGAGCCAGACCAGCGTCGTGCGGTGCTCGGAACCCAGGCTCAGCACCGCCGCCAGCGCGGTGAACCCGACCGTGCCGAGGAAGCCGAGCATGAACCACGGGTTGATGATCACCACGTTGATCTTCTGCATGACATCGATCAACGTGCGATCCTCGGTTCGGGCCAGCGCCGGCATCACCGAGATCGCGTAGGCGTAGAACACGCCGGCGATCAGCCCGGTACTGAGCACGGCCATAACCATCGCGGCCATCCGAACTGCGAACATGAGATGTCTCCTGACTCGTCTTCCGGAGCTCGATCCCTGTGCTCCGGTGATACGACTCAGTCAACCGTGTAACGCGTGTCGCCGACATAGTTCAGACGCTCACGCACCTGTGCGAGCGTCGCCTACAGGTCGTGGTCGGAGATCATCCCGCTCTGCATGGCCAGCGCGGCCAGCCGGGTGCGCTTCTGGTTCTGCGGCAGGTTCTCCACCCCGAACTTCGCGAACAGGGCGCGCAGATGGGTCTTGATCGCGTCGATGGAGAGGAACAATTCCTCGGCGATCTGCTGATTCGACGCGGGTGTGGCGAAGCCGGTGCCGTGCTTGTACGGGCGGCACAGCGCGATCAGCACCGCGCGCTGGGTCTCGGTGAGCGAGCGCATGGTGGGTATCGAGCCGGAGGCGGTATGCGTCGCGTCGTCGACGACGCCGCCGAAATCGAAGAAATGGACCAGCGTGGTGCCGACGCGGATACGGTCGCCTGGGCTGAGTCTGCGCCTGCCGATCAGCCGCTCGCCGTTGACGAAGGTACCGTTGCGGGAGAGGCCGTCGTCGACGATGGTCCAGTGCGCGCCGAGATGCTCGACCGCGGCGTGCAGCCGTGAGACCTCGGCGTCCCAGCCTAGGACGAGGTCGGCCTGCACATTGCGGCCGATAGTGAAACGCTGCTGCGTAGGCTCGAGCGGCAGCTCGTGCTGTCGCCCGGTGTCATCGGTATACCGAAGAAACGAACTCGCCATTCCGGTCACTGCGCTGTCCCGCCTCTCCGCGATTCAGGCCAGACTTGTGCGCGTGGCCTGAAACGTCGGCGGCCGGTGGTGGAGGGCGTGGCCAGTTCGCCCGTACCCGGTGAGTTACCCATGTACTCGCCAGATCAGGTCGAATGGCCGGCGTCTGCCGACATGAAAAACCTTGCGCACGAACATCAGTCTATCTCCCTGGGAGACAGCCGCCGCGTGTCCCGACCTGGGGGAACACCGGCAACGAGAAAGCGGCCCGGGATCGCGCGTCAGCAACCCCGGACCGCCGTCGAAAACTTCAGGCCTTGCCGACTTCCTTGTTGTACGCCTCGGTGATGTCGGCCGAGATACGGCCGCGGGCGGAGACCTTGTGACCCTTGCGGCGGGCCCATTCACGAATTGCGGCGCTCTGTTCCCGGTCCATGGAAACACGGCTCTTGCCCTGCGGCGCGGGGGCGCCTGCCGCCTTCACCCGGCGACGGCCACTCACGCGACGGGCGTTGGCGACCCACTCGTCCAAGCCTTCGCGCAGGCGCGCCGCGTTAGCCTCCGACAGGTCGATCTCGTACGACACGCCATCGATAGCGAACTCGATGGTTTCGTCCGCGATGGACTCACCGTCGACATCGTCGATCAGGCTAACGGTGACCTTCTTTGCCATGAGATGAACGTCCTCTCGAAATCGTCAAGCCTGCCTCCAGGCCGAATACCCGAGGCAAGAATACCTCGATTTACGAAAATTCCAACACGAGGCCTTCGCCCCGCAAATTGACTGGTCAGCGACTAGCCGGACGAACAATCGGGAACAGGATCGTTTCCCGGATTCCCAAACCGGTGAGTGCCATCAACAAGCGATCGATTCCCATACCGGTTCCGGTTGTCGGCGGCATGCCGTGTTCCATCGCGGCGAGGAAGTCTTCGTCGAGCACCATGGCCTCGTCGTCACCAGCGGCGGCCAACCTCGCCTGATCGACGAACCGTTCGCGCTGGATCACCGGGTCGACCAACTCCGAATAGCCCGTTGCCAACTCGAAGCCGCGAACATACAGGTCCCACTTCTCCGTGACACCGGACTTGCTGCGATGCTGACGGGTCAACGGTGAGGTCTCGACCGGGAAGTCACGGACGAAAGTCGGTGCGTAGAGCTTGTCGCCATACGCATGTTCCCATAGTTCTTCGACAAGTTTGCCGTGTCCGTAGCCCTTGCCCGCAGGAATTTCCAGACCGACCCGATCGGCCAGCGCGAGCAATTCCTCGACACTGGTTTCCGGCGTCACCTCGACACCGATGGACTCCGACAGCGACGGATACATCTCGACCGTCGTCCACTCGCCGCCGAGATCATATTCCGTACCGTCGGCAAGCGTCACCAGCAGGGTGCCGAATGCCTCCTGCGCGACTTCCTGGATCAATTCCCGGGTCATCGTCGCCGAGTCGTCGTAGGTGCCGTAAGCCTCGTAGGTTTCCAGCATCGCGAACTCGGGCGAATGGGTCGAATCGGCGCCTTCGTTGCGGAAGTTCCGGTTGATCTCGAAGACCTTCTCCAGGCCACCGACCACGCAGCGCTTCAGGAACAGCTCCGGCGCGATACGCAGGAACAACTCCATGTCCAGGGCATTGGAACGGGTCACGAAAGGGCGCGCGGCGGCGCCGCCGTGGATGGTCTGCAGCATCGGGGTCTCGACCTCGAGGAAGCCGCGGCGCTCCAGCGCGGTGCGCAGCGCGCGGACCACGTTCACGCGGGTACGGGCCATTTCCCTGGCCTCGGGGCGCACGATCAGGTCGACATAGCGCTGCCGGACGCGCGACTCCTCGTTCATCTCCTTGTGCGCCACCGGCAGCGGCCGCAGCGACTTGGCCGCCATCGACCAGGAATCGGCCATGACGCTCAATTCACCGGTGCGCGAGGAGATGACCTCGCCGTGCACGTAGACGAAGTCGCCGAGGTCCACATCGGACTTCCAGGCGGCCAGCGCGTCGGCGCCGACGCCGTTGAGGCTGATCATCGCCTGCAGCTTGGTGCCGTCGCCCTCCTGCAGCGTGGCGAAACACAGCTTGCCGGTATTACGGACGAAAATGACGCGGCCCGCGATGCCTGCCTGCAGACCGGTCTGGGTGTCGGGCTCCAGATCCGGGTAGGCGGCCCGGATTTCGGCCAGCGTGTGGGTGCGCGGCACCACCACCGGGTAGGCCTCACCACCCTCGGCGAGCAGCCGCTCCCGCTTGTCCCGGCGAATCCGCATCTGCTCGGGGACATCACTGTCCACGGCGGAACTGACGGCGCGGCCGGTTGCGGCGGGGTTAGGGGTGCTCACATCCGACAACAGTAGCGTGCGCCGAAAATGTATAAGCGACCTGGGCACAGACGACTAGACGGAAACCGGACATCGCACCGGCCATTCCTCGGCCGAATGCAATCCACGTCACACCATCGAAACAATCCTCCGCCACTGGAGGCTCCGAATCCGCACGCAGACAACCCAACTCACCCCCCGCCCGCCACCCCGAAGAGCGGTGGCCGGGATGCCGGTCAAGGCGCCCGGTCGGCGGCCAAGGCGCTGCTACAGCGAGGCCAGCGCATTCACCTCACGAGCAAAGTGCGGCGCCCCGACCGCAACGGTCAACAGCCCCGCGGACTTCAGCGCCTGATATCCACCGATCAGGTCGGTCGCCCGATGCAAACCGAGCTGCTGCAACGAGGCGGCGGCCAAACTCGAGGTGTAGCCCTCCGAGCAGAAGATGATCCATTCCACGTCGTGGTCGGCGGCCAGCGACAAACGGGCCGACGACGTCGGATCGAGGCGCCATTCCAGGACATTGCGTTCGATGACCAGCGCGCCGGGCAGTGAACCCTCACGAACGCGCTGCGCCGCCGGGCGGATGTCGACCAGAATCGCGCCCCTGGCCAATGCCGATGGCAGGTCGTAGACGTAGAGCCTGCGTAGGTCGGCGCGGGCGTTCTCGAGCATCTGATCAATCGTCAAACGACTCATCACAGGTCACCTTCGGGCTGGTCCGTGAGGACGGTTTTGGTTCGCCGCAAGGTGCCGTGACCGGTCACCTCGTAATAGGACATCGCCGACAACGGCGGGGAATAGGCGTGCACGCTCAGCGTGGGATCGAGCGGACCGACGGATTCGGCGGCGGCGGGCGCGCGCACCACGTCGTGGACCCAGCCGATCGGGAACGAGGCCTGATCGCCCGCGGCGAGCGTGCGCCTGCGTAACTCCGAGCCATTCCAGCGGAATTCCGAGAGCGCCCCGCTGAGCACGGTGAGGGCGCCGAGGGAACCGGCGTGATCGTGCAATTCGGTGGATTTTCCTGGCGTCCAGCTGATCAGCCAGACATCGACCTCGTCGTCGGCGATCAGCCGGGTGGCCCAGCGTTCTTCCGCCGGCCAGACGCCGTCGGCGGGCAGCAGGTGGTCATAGCGGCCCGCGAGGACGTCCTCGGCGCCTTCGTCGGTGAGTCGCAGCAGGTCAGCGGGCCGCAATCGGGTCGGCAATGCCGAAGCCACCGCCCGGTCGAGCGGGGGTGTCGCCGAATAGCCGTCGCGCGCGGACGAAAGGGAAAGGACAGAAGAACGCATGAGCGAATCTCCAGGAGGTGTGAATCGGTCGAGGGGAAAACGTCAGCCTCGAACGGTCGAGGCAGGTCAGCCTCGACAACACTCCTGGGTGCTCACACGGAAGGACACGAGCGTGAGTTTAGCAGTTGACGCGCGCTACGGGGAAAATGACCTGCACCACAGTCACTTCTTGTTGCGTTCGTAGACGTGGCGCAGGCCGGTCAGCGTCAGGTGCGGCTCGTGCTGATCGATCGTCTCCGATTCCGGGACGATCAGCGGCGCGCCGGCGCCCGTGGCGACGACGGTGACATCGGTGCCGGAGAACGCGTCGAACTCGTCGCGAATCCGGTCGATCAGGCCGTCGACCAGGCCCGCGAAACCGAACACGGCGCCGGACTGCATGCACTCCATGCTGTTCTTGCCCAGCACCGAGCGCGGGCGGGTGAGTTCGACACGGCGCAGCGCGCTGCGTTCGACCAGCGCCTCGGTGGAGATCTCCACGCCGGGCGCGATCACGCCGCCGAGGAACTCGCCCTTGGCCGAAACCAGGTCGACGCAGATCGCGGTGCCGAAATCGACAACGATCGCGGGCCCGCCGAAGTGGCGGAACGCGGCAAGGCAGTTGACGATGCGGTCGGCGCCGACTTCCTTCGGGTTGTCCACCAGCAGCGGGATACCGGTCCGCACACCGGGCTCCACCAGCACGTGCGGCACGTGCGCCCAGTAGCGCGCGAGCATCGTGCGCAGCTCGCGCAGCACCGGTGGCACCGTCGACAGCGCCGAGACGCCGACCACCTGGTCGATCTCGTCGCCGACGAGGCCACGCACCTGCATGGCGAACTCGTCGGCGGTGAGCAGCGGGTTGGTGTGGATTCGCCAGTGCCGCGCCAGTTTCGCGTGCTCGCCGCTGCCGGAGAACAGGCCGAGTTCGATTCCGGTGTTGCGGACGTCGATTGTCAGCAGCATCGCAGTCCCCCCGCCGCGCTCAGGCGAACGACAGGGAGCGCGGGGAGGTCAGGCCGGAACCCTCGGGCGCGTGCGCCGGGTCCGAACCGAGCTCGACGGGGCGGTTGCGGTCGTCGACGAAGACCACCTTGGGGTCGTAGTCGCGCAGTTCCTGCTCGTCCATCTGGCCGTAGGCGATGAGGATGACCAGGTCACCGGGGTGCACGAGATGGGCTGCGGCGCCGTTGATCCCGATCACGCCCGAACCGCGCTCGCCCGCGATCACGTAGGTCTCGAGGCGGGCGCCGTTGTCGATGTCGACGATGCAGACCTGCTCGCCCTCGAGCAGATCGGCGGCGTCGAGCAGATCCTGGTCTACGGTCACCGAACCCACATAGTGCAGGTCGGCATGGGTCACCGTGGCACGGTGGATCTTCGACTTCATCATGGTGCGCAACATCGTCGTCGCCTTTCTCAGTGCGCCTGCGAGGCAGGCAGGGAGTTCGCGTCGGGGTGCCCGTCGAGCTGGGCGCCGAGGACAATCGGGGCATTGTCGATCAGGCGGGTATCGCCGACCTTGGCCGCGACGAGGAGCCGGGCATTGCCCGCGGTGGGCGCGGGGCCCAGGTTGCTGTCACGCAGTTCGAGGTAGTCGACCTCGATGCCGTCGACCGCGTCGAGCACGCCGCGCGCCGCCCGCACGACCGCCTCGGGGCCGAGACCGGCGGCGTGCCTGCCCGCGGCCAGCGCGGCCGAGAGGCCGAGCGCCGATTCCCGCTGGGCGGCGTCGAGGTAGCGGTTGCGCGAGGACAGGGCGAGACCGTCGGGCTCGCGGACCGTCGGGTAGGCGACGATCTTGACGTCCATGTTCAGGTCGCGGACCATCTGCCGGATCAGCGTGAGCTGCTGGTAGTCCTTCTCACCGAAGTACGCCTCGGAGGCGTGCGCGATATTGAGCAGCTTCGCGACGACGGTGAGCATGCCCGCGAAATGCGTCGGCCTGCTTCCGCCCTCTAGCTCGGCACCGAGCGGGCCCGGCAGCACGGTGGTGCGCGGGCCGTCGGGGTACATGTCGGAGACGGTCGGCGCGAACACCAGGTCGACGCCCTCGTGCCGGAGCAGTTCGAGATCGGCGTCGAGAGTGCGCGGGTAGGCGTCGAGATCCTCGTTGGCGCCGAACTGCAGCGGGTTGACGAAGATCGAGACGACCACGACCTGGTTGGTGAGCCTGGCCTGGCGGATCAGCTGCAGATGGCCCTCGTGCAACGCGCCCATCGTCGGCACGAAACCGACCGTGCGACCGGCGCCGCGCAGCGCCTTGGTCACCGTGTCGAGCACCTCGGGGTCGTGATGGACGGTCAGCACGCCGGGCTTGTACGCGCCGGTCGCCCGCGGGCCGCCCTGGTGGTGGTGCACTTCTCTGGGTTCCATCAGTGGCCTTCCTTGGCGAGCAGGTCCAGCAGGGCCGGATTGGTCTTGGCGAGTTCGGCGGTGCGCAGCGACATCGCGCGGTAGGCCGCGGCCAGGCGCTCGTCCAGCGACTCCAGTGCGGTCAGGTGCGCGGCGACCGCGTCGACGTCACCGCGGGCGACCGGGCCGGTCAACGCGGCGCCGCCGCGGCGCAGCGCGTTGTCGAGCGCTGCCGAGACGAGCGGGGCGAGCAGACGTTCCGGCAGGCCGTTGGGCTGGTCGTCGACCACGGGCTGACCGAGCAGGCCGGGGCCCGCCATGGCGGCACGCAGCGCGGCGACCGCGTCGACGATGATCGTGACCAGGTGATTCGCGCCGTGGGCCAGAGCCGCGTGATACAGCGTGCGCTGATCCTCGGACACCTTGACCGGTTCACCACCCATCTCGATGACCAGCGCCTGGCCGATCGCGTAACCGACCTCGTCGGCGGCGGTGATGCCGAAGCAGGCGTTGGCGAGACGGTCGATGTCCTCGTCGTGACCGGTGAAGGTCATCGCGGGGTGGATGGCGAGGCCGAGCGCGCCCTGCTCGGTCAGCGGCGCGAGCACGCCGACGCCGTTCGCGCCTGCGGTGTGCACCACGATCGTGCCGGGGCGGACGACTTTCGCGCTCGCCAGACCACGGACCAGGCCAGCCAGCTCGGCATCGGGGACCGCGAGCAGCAACAACTCACTGCGCTGGGCGATCTGCTCGACCGGCAGGATCTGGGAATCGGGCAGCCGCGTCTGCGCCCGGTGCACCGAGGCATCGGAGATCGCGGCGACACCGAACACCACGTGACCGGCTCGCTCGAGCGCGACACCCAGAGCCGAACCCACCCGTCCCGCCGAGACGATTCCCACCGTCAGTCGTGCGGGCGCAGGGTCGACACCCACGTTCGCGCCATCGGAATTGACACTTCTCGAGGTCAACATTGTCCTCTCGATTTGCGTTCCAGTCCCGCAATGCGGGTACCGGACGTTACGGATCGAGGATATCGGGCGGTGCCCACGCGACGCCACGGACCCATCACGTGATCTAGCTCTCTGAACCGCCTCCCCGCGACTCTTGGCACCCCGCCTCCCCGCGACTCTCGGCCAGACTCGGGCGTTGGCTCAGTGACGTCGGCGGCCTGTGGTCGTGGCGCGGGTTGCGGTTGCCCGTACCCGGCGAGTTACCCATGTGCATTGCGAAATCAGTGATCGCCGGTCTGATCCAAGGATCGGCTGACTTTCACTATCGGGAGGTGGACTCCGATTCGAGGTTGGCCATGATGTCGGCCACGGATAGGCGTGGGGCGCCCTCTTCTTCGGCGCGGCGACGGCGGCGGGAGCTGGTGCCGACGGTCGGGCCGGTGGTCGGCTCGGCCGAGGTGGTGGTGCCGGTGGGCGCGGGTTCCGGGGTGCCGTTCTGGACAGGCGCGCCGTTGGTGGCGGGGGTGACCGTCTCGCCCAGGTCGTCGATCTTCCTGGTGTTCGGGGACGACAGGCGCGGCGGCGGGGTCTTGCCGTTGGCCGGGGCCGGGGCCGGGGTCGGCTCGGTGGGTTGCGCAGCTGCGGCTTCGGCCTGCTGGGCTTCGGCGTAGTCGTCGAGCTGGACCGCGGAGGTCTCTGCGGTGACCGGGTCGTCGTAGGGGTCGGCGAAATTGGCCGAAACCGGTTGCATGAAGACCGGTTTCAGCGCGCTGGGGGGTTGCTGCCATGGGCCGAACCAGGCGGCGTTGGCATCCACCGGGCTATCGGCGAAATCGTGGTCGGCGTCGTCGAAGGCGTCGAAGCCCGCGGCGGGCAGGGCGTCGATGCGGACCGCGTCGGCTTGCAGGGCCAGTTGCTCGTCGGGGAGCGCGCCGTCGAACAGGACCTGCAGGTTCTGGCGCAGCAGGGCGAGTTCGGCGCGCAAGGCGGCGATCTCGGAGGTGTCGGCGCCGACTTCGGCGCGCACCCGCGCCTCGATGCCCATCTCGTACTCGCGGCGCGCGTTGATCTCACGTTCGAGCTGCAACTCGTACACCGTCTGGAGATCGCGCACCTTGGCCTTGTCGACCGCGGAGTCCTTGCGATACCGGGTGGCCGCGAGGGCGCCGATCACGGCCGCCCACAGGGCCGCTACCAGGCCTACTCGTACATATTGGACGTTCTCGCTGAAGATCAGGAAAACACTTGCCGTCAGACCGAGCAGGATGAGCACGCCGATGAAGAGCTTTCCCGCGTCGTCCCGCCGTCGACGGGGCGGAGTGCTACGGGAGGGTGAAACCATGTGGGCCAGGGTAGCCGGAATATGCTGGTCGGCCCACCAAACTGCGCGGTGATTCCATTCGCAAATTGCTAGGTGGTAGCGGGTTCGTCCGGCGGCTCCTCCGGCGCCCGGCAGCAGTACTCCAGCCACAAAGCCGCAGCAACCAGGGCGGAACCAGCCAGCACACCGACCACGGCGCCCGGCGAATCCGCCGCGGCCGCCGTCACGGTGCCGCGCTGTGGGAATACCCACAGCAGGAATCCCAGCCACACACCCGCCGCCAGCGAACCGACCTGCAGCGAGGCCTTCGCCAGGGCGACCGCGCGCGCCACATTGATCGGATGCAGTTCGTCGGTCCCGTCGCCGATCTTCTCGTCGGCGATCTTGGCCTTGATGACGTAGCCGAGCGCCGCCTCGATCGCGGCGACCGGCAGCAGCGAGGCGCCCGCCGCCACCGAGATCGACGGGAAGGTCGAATACGCGAAGCGGGTGGCGACCCAGGCGATCGCCGCGGCGACAACCACGTTCAGCGCGAGATCGAGCACCCGGGTCGGTTTCAGCACGGGCGCGCGCTCTCGTCCCGCAACACGAGGTCGGTGCGCACCACGCCGGCGCGCTCGGCCGGATCGAGGCCGGCGAGCAACTCGGCGATCGGTACGTCGGCGCCGTCGACCCGCAGTCGCGCCGACGGGTCGACGTCGAGCCACGGGACCAGGACGAAGGCCCGGTTGTATGCCTGGGGATGGGGCAGGATCAGGGCGGGATCGGCGTCGCGGGCGATGGCGGCGCCGGTGGCGTCGGTGCACGTCACCACGTCGACGTCGAGTGTGCGCGCACCCCACCGCACCTCGCGGACCCGGCCCGCCGCCTGCTCGAGCTCCTGGCCGAAGCGCAGCCAGGCGTAGTCGTCGAAGGCCGGATCCTCGGCCACGACAACGGCATTGAGGTAGTCGTCCTGGTCGACGCCGCCCCACGGGGCGGTCGTGTAGACCGGCGAGACCGCGAGCACCCGCTCCCCCAGCGCGTCGACGACACCGCGCAGATGCGCGAGCCGGTCGCCCAGGTTCGAGCCGATCGACAGGACGGCGCGCGTCATCGGCGCGGCCCCGGTTCCGCCGTGCGGAAGCGGGTTGCCACCACGCGGACGTCGGCGAAGGTGTGCGGGATCGGCGCCGACGGCTTGTGCACGACCGCCTCGACCGCTTCGACCCGCGGGTCGGTCATCACGTCGTCGGCGATCTCGGAGACCACCGTCTCGATCAGATCGCGCGGCGGACCGGCCACGATGCGCACCGCGCGCTCGGCGAGCGCACCGTAGTCGACGGTGTCGGCCAGGTCGTCGGAGGCGGCGGCCGCCGCGAAATCGACCCACACCGTCAGGTCGACGACGAACTCCTGACCGTCGCGGCGCTCGAAGTCGAACACGCCGTGTCTGCCGAACACGCGCAGCCCGCGCAGTTCGATCCGGGAGGTCGCGGGCCTGCCCGCGGGCGGGGGCAGCAGCGGTGAGCTCATCGGGTGACTCCTCGGGCGGCGGTGGCTCGGCGCCACGCGTCGACAACGGCGATCGCGTCCAGGGAGGCACGCACGTCGTGCACCCGGACACCCCACGCGCCTTGGCTGGCGGCGATCGCCGAGACCGCGGCGGTGGCGGTCTCCCTGCCGTCCGGCGGACGCGGGCCGGACTCGTCGGCCAGCAGTGCGCCGAGGAAACGTTTACGGGACGCGCCGATCAGGATCGGCAGGCCGCCCGCGACCAGCTCCGGCAGCGCGCCGAGCAGTTCCCAGTTGTGCTCGGCGTTCTTGGCGAAGCCGAGGCCGGGATCGAGGATCAGCCGGTCCGGGTCGACACCGGCGGCGACGGCCAGGTCAACCTGCGCGGCGAGTTCGGCGCGCACCTCGGCGACGACGTCGTCGTAGTGGTCGGCCGGGCCGGTGTGCCGGTAGTCGGCGCCTGCCCGCCAGTGCATAAGGATCCACGGCACGCCGGACTCGGCGACGAGCTTCACCATGTTCGGGTCGGCGCGGCCACCGGAGACGTCGTTGATCACCGAGACCCCGGCGGTCAGCGCCGCCTCGGCGACCTCGGCGCGCATGGTGTCGACACTGGTCGGCACACCGGCGGCGACCAGTCCGCGGATCACCGGAGCGACCCGGGCCGCCTCGGTGGCAGGATCGACCCGGTCGGCGCCCGGCCTGGTCGACTCACCGCCGACATCGACGATGTCGGCGCCCGCCGAATAGAGCGCGATACCGTGCGCGATGGCGAGATCGGGATCGAGATAGCGACCACCGTCGGAGAACGAATCCCCGGTCACGTTCACCACACCCATGACCACACACGAGCGGCCGTTGCGCGCGGTCACGAGGGGCTCGCTCATTTGCGCAGGATCAGGTCCAGCGCCTCGGCTCGCGAGGCGGCGTTGGTCTGCAACAGGCCGCGCACCGCCGAGGTGGTGGTGCTCGCGCCAGGCTTGCGGATGCCGCGCATCGCCATGCACAGATGCTCGGCCTCGATCACCACGATCGCGCCGCGCGGGTCGAGCCTGCGCATCACCGCGTCGGCGATCTGGCTGGTCAGCCGCTCCTGCACCTGCGGGCGCTTGGCGTAGAGGTCGACGACGCGGGCCAGCTTGGACAGCCCGGTCACCCGGCCGTGCGTGCCGGGGATGTACCCGACGTGCGCGACGCCGTGGAACGACACCAGGTGGTGCTCGCAGGTCGAGAACATCGGGATGTCGCGGACCAGCACGAGTTCCTGATGACCCTCGTCGAAGGTCGTCGCCAGCACCTCGTCGGGCTCGGTGTAGAGCCCGGCGAACATCTCCCGGTAGGCGCGGGCCACCCGGGCGGGGGTGTCTTTCAGACCGGGACGGTCGGGGTCCTCGCCGACCGCGAGCAGCAGTTCCCTGACCGCGCGCTCGGCCCGGTCCTGGTCGAACGGGCGACCGGTCGCCAGCGCCGTCAGGTCCTTCGGGCTCGTCGAGCCGAGCTCGCCGTCGGCGATCGACCCGTTCCCTACTGGCTCAGCGACCTTCTTGTTGGCCGACAACTTCTCCGCACCTCCACATGTCGACGCCGGTGATCGTCCGGCATCCGACGGTCGAGCGTAGTTGGCCCGCCGTCAGCGGCGGCCGTTCGGCCCTTCCCAGTCGTTGTTCTCCGGATCGGTGCCGGGCGCGGACTGCTGCGGCGGCTCGCCCCACGGCTGGAACCCGCCACCCGCGTGCCGCGGCTGCTCCGGCTGACCCCACGCATTGCCCTGGCCCTGCGGGGCCTGCGGCTGTTGCGGCTGCTGGGGCTCCTCACGCGGCGGCCAGCCCGGCGCCGACCAACCGGCCGGGGCGCCGTAGTCGGGCCGCGAACCGTGCGTGCCCGACTGACGCGGGAACGCCTGGGTCGGCGCGGCGGGCAGCGGGTAGCCCGTGGCAGGCGGCGCGGGCTGACCGTACTGCGGCGGCTGCGCCGGGTAGCCGTTGGCGGGCTCGAGCGGCGCACCGGCAGGCACCGGCTCCTGCTGGGCGGGCGGCCACGGCTCGCCGCGCTCGGCGGCCAGCTCGCCCGGCGTCTTCACCGGGGGCTTGTCGGACGGGAGCCGGTCACCGAAATCGTTGAACGCGGTGATCCGCGGTCGCTTCTCGACGCCGGCCAGCACCTCTTCGAGGTCCTTGCGGTGCAGGGTCTCGCGCTCGAGCAGCGCGGTCGCCAGCGCGTCGAGCTGCTCGCGGTACTCGCTCAGGATCGACCAGGCCTCGGTGTGCGCTGCCTCGATCAGGTTGCGCACCTCCTCGTCGATCTCGCGGGCCACCTCGTGCGAGTAGTCCGAGCCCTGGCCCATCGAGCGGCCGAGGAACGGGTCGCCCTGCTCCTGGCCGTAGCGGACCGCGCCGAGGCGGGCGCTCATGCCGTACTCGGTGACCATGCCGCGCGCGATCTTGGTCGCCTGGTCGATATCGGAGGACGCGCCGGTCGTCGGCTCGTGGAACACCAGTTCCTCGGCCGCGCGGCCACCCATCGCGAACACCAGCCTGGCGATCATCTCCGAGCGGGTCATCAGGCCCTTGTCGTCCTCGGGCACCGTCATGGCGTGGCCGCCGGTGCGGCCGCGGGCAAGGATGGTGACCTTGTAGACCGGCTCGATATCGGGCATCGCCCAGGCCGCGAGGGTGTGACCACCCTCGTGGTAGGCGGTGATCTTCTTCTCGTGCTCGCTGATGATGCGGCTCTTGCGGCGCGGGCCACCGATGACGCGGTCGACCGACTCCTCCAGCGATTCGCCGGTGATGAGCGAACCGTGCTCACGCGCGGTGAGCAGCGCGGCCTCGTTGATGACGTTGGCCAGATCGGCGCCGGACATGCCGACGGTGCGCTTGGCCAGACCCTCGAGGTCGGCGTCGGGCGAGATCGGCTTGCCCTGCGAATGCACACGCAGGATCGCGCGGCGACCGGCCAGGTCGGGATTGCCGACCGGGATCTGCCGGTCGAAGCGACCGGGGCGAAGCAGCGCTGGATCGAGGATGTCGGGGCGGTTGGTCGCCGCGATCAGGATGATGCCGGTGCGGTCACCGAAGCCGTCCATCTCGACGAGCAGCTGGTTCAGCGTCTGCTCGCGCTCGTCGTGACCGCCGCCGAGGCCTGCGCCGCGCTGGCGGCCGACCGCGTCGATCTCGTCGACGAAGATGATGCAGGGGCTGTTCTGCTTGGCCTGCTCGAACAGGTCGCGCACACGCGAGGCGCCGACACCGACGAACATCTCGACGAAGTCCGAACCGGAGATGGTGAAGAACGGGACGCCCGCCTCACCGGCGACAGCGCGCGCGAGCAGCGTCTTGCCGGTACCGGGGGGACCGTAGAGCAGAACGCCCTTCGGGATCTTCGCGCCGAGCGCCTGGTAGCGGGCCGGATTCTGCAGGAAATCCTTGATCTCGTACAGCTCTTCGACGGCCTCGTCGGCGCCTGCCACATCGGCGAAGGTGGTCTTGGGCATGTCCTTGGACAGCTGTTTGGCCTTGGACTTGCCGAAGCCCATCATGCCGCCGCGACCACCGCCCTGCATGCGCGACATCACGAAGATGAACAGGCCGACCAGCAACACCATCGGCACGATGAACAGCAGCAGCTGGGAAAGCCAGCTCTCCTGCTTGACCACCGTGTCGTACTTCGCGCCGGAGTTCTGCACCGCGTCGAAGATCTGCGCAGAGGTCTCACCGCCGCCCGGGTATTTGGCGACGATCTTGGTGTTGTTGTTCGTCGCCTCGTTGCCGTTGTTCAGTTCGATGCGGAGCTGCTGCTCCTTGTCATCGATCTGGACGTTCTTGACATTGGCTTTGTCCTCCAGCTGGCTGAGCGCCACGGAAGTGTCGACACTCTCCCAGCCGCGCGTGTCATCGCTGAGAAAGCTGAACAGCCAGATCATGAGCATGATGCCCGAGATGATCGCCAAAGTGCGAAACACTGTCTTGCGGTTCATAGAGCGTCGGCCGGACGGCCCAGTCCTTTCCGGTTATTTCTCCGGGTGTGCCTAGCGAAGCGTCGAGATCGGCGGGTTTCGGATGCGGACATGCCACGTTACCGCGTACGGTCTAGTTCGATACATCGCGCAGTTCGGCTGCTGGTGCAGTTGCACTGGTCAACGTTCAGAGCTGGGGAACGGTTCCCGAAAGCTCCGAACGCGTTGTTGCAAGTGGCCACAATCATGTCATGCCCGGCTTATCGTGGGCGACGACACAACTACAGCGCAGGGGGTATGGACATCGTCGAGCTACGAACACCCACAGCGATTCTGCGCCACGGCCGTGGACGGCTCACCGTTCTGCGGCCGGGTACCGACGGCGAGCGGGTTCTCGATGTTCCCATCGCCGACCTGCTCAAAGTGCGGCTGAACCGGCGCGCCGACGACGCTGTCGTCATCGAGATCTTCCTGCGCTATCCCACTCCGGTGCTCACCGGCGTTCCCGCCGACCGCACCCCGCTTCCTGTCCTCATCGCCGAACACGACGTGCCTGCCGCGCTCGGCATCGTCGACCGGATCAACGACCAGATCATGGCAACCCAGCGCATCGATATCGCAGCGCCTGATCTCACCCCGCCCGCGCCGGAATGGGGAAAGTCGGGCCCGGCCAGGGCCGATGTCGAGCGCGCGGTCCGCCGGATGGCGCCGCGCAAGGAGTCCCGCACGGCCGTCAACGCGCTGCACCGCTACGTCACCCCCGACGAATACGTGCTGGAAACCGCGATCGCCGTGGCTACACCGCCCGCTGGCACCGGCACCGGCCTGCTCGCGGCGACCACCACCAGGCTGCTGTTCATCTCCCTCGGCAACGGCGAGCGCTACGCACACGAGCTGGCCGTCGCCGCGATCCTCGGCGCACGCACCGTCGACGGCGCTCGCTCGGCGCCCGGTGAGATCGACACACGGCACGGCGGCTCCGGCATGGACGTCAGCGACGGCAACAGGACACTGCATTTCGCAGGCGCCGACCGCGCCGACACCGAACGGGTGACCTGCGCGGTCAACTTCGCCGTGCGCAGGCAGGCCGCCGACGGCGCCGCAGGGCCCGCCGATCCCGGCGTCTCCCAGCTCTACGCCGAATGGGAATTACTGGTCGAGCGGCACTCGCTCGGCATGGTCGACGACACCCAGTTCCAGCGCTACGGCCGCGGGATTCTCCGCAGCCTGTAGCTCCGACCGGCCGGACCGAACGCTCAATTCGGTTCGGCCTCGGTTTCGGTCTTCTGCTCGGGCTCGTTGAGTTCGATCCGGCGCCACGGGCTGGTCGGGCGGGTCCATAGCCGTAGCAGTTCCATCCGGCGGTCGACGCCGCCGTTCTTCAGTTCGGCGAGGTCCTCGGTGGCCTGCCAGTAGGTCCAGCCCGCGAGGTAGGCGTCGCCGAACTGGCGCCAGTTGCGGTAGCGGCGCTGCGCGGGGGCGAGTGCCCGCATCGCGTACTCCCACGCCACGTCGGCGTCGATGTAGCCCGCGGTGAACGCCATTCTGGCGACCGCGATGACGCGGGCCAGGTCCCAGGCGTGGATGTCGTTGGGCAGGGGCCGGGCCAGGTGATCGGTGAAACCGATCTTGATGGCCTGGGCCCAGATGTCGTAGTCGCGGACCAGCGCCTCGGGGTTGTCCATGCCGCGGAAGGAACCGACCTGGCGCAGGAACGCGCGGTGCCGGTCGGCGCGTTCACCGAAGCGGTCGCGTTCGCTGGCGTTGATCGATGCCATCACCAGCGGGTGCACCAGCGAGTACAGGGGGGCGTGCATGCCTTCGAGGAGTTGTTCCATCGACGCGCGCGCCTCGGTGCCGTCGGTGATGCCCCAGGCGCCGGTGAGGGTGTCGATGGCGAGTTCGCGGCGGTCGCCGAGCGGGTGCTCGCGCTCGGGGCCGAGCAGCATCGCGTCGTGGAAGGCGTCCCAGCGGGTGGAATAGAAGGCGCCGAGGGCGAGCGCGCGAAGTTCATCGTCGCTCACACCGGCACCGGACCAGTGGTCTTCCTCACGCTCGTCCAGTTCCGGGTACGGAAAGGTGGTCAGCGCTGGTACTCCCCTGGCAGGCATGCGGCCGAGTCTAGTGCGGCGGCTGCCTTCCGGGGCCGAGGAGCGAATCTGCTTTCTTGGCCTGCCGTGATCTGCCCCACAGGTCTATTGTTCTGACATGTGTAGAAATATCACCGTCTTGCGTGGTCTGGAGCCTGCCGCCACCGAGCAGGAGATCTACGCTGCCGCCTTGCAATATGTGCGCAAAGTCGGCGGCATCTCCGGGCTGAGCAGCACCACCAAGCCCGCGGTCGACAAGGCCGTCGCCGCCATCGCCGCGGCGACGACGACACTGCTCGCCGAGCTCCCCGATCGACGGGTGCCACCGCCGACCGAACCGCCACTGCGCCGCATCGCGGCCAGGGACGGCGTCGTTCAGGAAACGCCGTAGGCGGCGACGCAATCCAGCGCTATCTCCAGCGCCATCGCTCGCTCGGACACCGGATGTCCGAGGATTTCCTCCACGCGGTGGATCCGGTACCGCACCGTGTTCTTGTGCACGCCGAGCAGGCGCGCCGCTTCCTCCGGGCTCCGCTGCGCGCGCAGATAGGCGTGCAGGGTCGCGCGTAACCGCGTCGCGACGGGGTCGGTTCCGGTGAGTCCGCGCAGCTCGCGGGCGATCAGCCCGCGCATCGCGGCCGTGTCGACCCCGGCCAGGTAGGCGATCTCCACCTCGCGATAGCTGGTGACCGTCCGGCTGCCCTGCTCGGCGACCCGCCGCGCGGCCACCGCTTCCCGATGACTGGCGACGAACCCGTCTACGTGCGCGCCCGGCAGCCCGAACGCCACCCGCACCGGCGCCGCCACCTCGCAGCGCGCGATCCGCCCGGCGATCTCGGCGTCGTCGTCGACGGCCGCCCAGGCCCACAGCCCGCTCGCGCTGGCGGCGACGGTGAGCAGACCGGTCGCGCCCAGCACCGAGGCGATTCTGGCCGCGGCGCGGTCGAGCAGGCCGCCCGGCTCCTCCCCGCCCGCGTCGCCGGTCCACAGCAGAAACGCCAGATGACGCTGCGAGAGCCGGTACCCGAGTCCGATCGAGGCCTGATCCACATCGACCACCGTGCCGGCCAGCAGCGCGCGCACCAGTTCGGTACGGGTGTTGAGCGCATCGCGCAGCACCCGCTCGCGTTCGGCCATGAAGGTGCCGGTGAGCGCCTCGACCGACAGGCCCATCCAGGTGGTCGATCGCTCGAACATCCGCAGCAGCACCGCCCGCTCGAGTTCCGGCGGCAACTGACCTTCGCCGACGGTCTCGGTCATCACCGCCAGCGCCTCGGCCAGGCCCGCCCGGTAGGCGCGCAGCAGTACCCGCACGTCGAGGCCGCGGCGGGCGATGGTTCTGGCCAGGACATGCGCTTCCTCGGGGAGCGCGAGATCGTCGGTGTCGGTGGCGAGTCCACCGAGCACCACCCTGGCGTGCGCGCGGGTGCTGGCGGCCAGGTCCCGGCGCAGGTCGGGCTCGTCGAGTTCCGGTGAACCGGCGAGCACGGCCGCGTCGAGGCGCGCGACGACACGCTCCAGCGTCTGCGTGCGCAGCAGTTCGAGCACGAACTCGGCGAACCAGCCGCGCACCTGTTCGCCGATTTGTTCTCCAGACACCAAATAATCCGATTTCGTTGACGGGAACGGCCAAGAATCCGTGCCCTCATTGTGCCAGGCTGATAGTTGGTGAACTGAATCACACAACGCAGTGGGGAGCACGACAGTGACCGAACTCGACCAGACCGCCGCGGCCGAAGCCCAGGTGATCGCGGTGCGCAATCCAGCGACCGGTGAACAGACCGGCTCGGTGCCGATCGTCGCGCCGGACGAGGTGGCGGCCGCGGTCCGGGAACTGCGCCTCTTCCAGCCCGAATGGGAGGCGATCGGGCCGGAGGGCCGCAAGAAGTGGCTGCTGAAGATGCAGGACTGGATGATCGACAACACCGAGCACCTGGCCGCGGTCCTGCAGTCCGAGACCGCCAAGCCGCGCGTCGACGCGCTCATCGACCCTGCCTTCGCCGTCGACCTCCTCGGCTACTACGCGCGCCGGGCGGGCAAGTTCCTCGCCGACGAACACCCCTCCCCGCACAGCCCGCTCGCGCGGGTGAAGTCGCTGACCGTCGCCTACCGCCCCTACCCCGTGGTCGGCGTGATCACGCCGTGGAACTTCCCGCTCGCGATGCCGGCGATCGACGTGTTCCCCGCGCTGGCCGCGGGCGCTGCGGTGATTCTCAAGCCGTCGGAGGTGACGCCGCTGTCGGCGGTCGAGCTGGCCCGCGGCTGGGCCGAGATCGGCGCGCCGCCGGTGTTCAAGGTGGTCACCGGCGCCGGCGCGACCGGCGCGGCCGTCGTCGAGAACGCCGACTACATCCAGTTCACGGGCTCCACCGCGACCGGCCGCAAGATCGCCGCCGCCTGCGCCGAGCGGATGGTGCCCTACAGCCTCGAACTCGGCGGCAAGGACCCGGCGATCGTGCTGGCCGACGCCGACATCGACCGCGCCGCGCACGGCATCGCCTTCGGCGGCATGTTCAACGCCGGGCAGGTCTGCATCTCGGTGGAGCGGGTCTACGTCGAGGCGCCGGTCTACGACGAGTTCGTCACCAAGCTGACCGCCGCCGTCGCCGCCCTGCGCCAGGGCGAGGACGGGCGCGAATCCAAGAACGACGTGGGCGCGCTGGCCAACGAGAACCAGGTGCGCATCGTGCAGCGCCACGTCGACGAGGCGATCGCGGCGGGCGCGCGGGCGACGACCGGTGGCAAGCGCACCGGCGTCGGCACCTTCTTCGAGCCGACCGTGCTCGTCGACGTCGACCATTCCATGTCGTGTGTCGCGGAGGAGACCTTCGGGCCGACGCTGCCGGTGATGAAGGTGGCCGACGAGGCCGAGGCGATCCGGCTGGCCAACGATTCGATCTACGGCCTGTCGGCCTCGGTGTGGACCGGGGACAAGGCGCGCGGCGAGCGGGTGGCCAGGCAGCTGGACGCGGGCGCGGTCAACATCAACGACGTGTTCTCCAACCTGTTCAACCCGGCGATGCCGATGGGCGGCTGGGGTCTGTCCGGTGTCGGCGCGCGCTGGGGCGGGGCGTCGGGTCTGCGCAAGTACTGCCGCGCGCAGGCGATGACCAAGCCGAAGATCCCGACCATGAGCAAAGAGCTGTTCTGGTACCCGTACGACATGAACAAGCTCGTCGTCATGGTCAGCGCGATGCGGGTCGCCGGTGCGCGCGGCATCCGCCGGATCGACCTGCCCGCGGTGTGGCGGCTCAAGGGCGGCAAATGAGCACGGCGGTCCGCGATCTCGTCGTCGTGATCACCGGTGGCGCCCGCGGCATCGGACTCGCGACGGCCACGCGGCTCCAGGAGCTCGGCGCGCGGGTGGCGATCGGCGACATCGACGAGCCCGCGGTGAAAGCGGCAGGCGATTTCGCGCTGTCGGGCGCGCTCGACGTCACCGATCCGGTCTCGTTCGAGGCGTTCCTCGACGAGGTCGAGCGCACCGTCGGCCCGATCGATGTCCTGATCAACAACGCGGGCATCATGCCGACCGGCCTGCTGGTCGACGAGCCCGACCGGGTGACCCGCCGGATTCTCGAGATCAACGTCTACGGCGTGATTCTCGGGTCCAAGCTCGGTCTGGCCCGGATGCTGCCGCGCGGGCGCGGGCACGTCATCAATATCGCCTCACTGGCAGGCGAGACGCACATCCCCGGGCTGGCGACCTACAACGCCAGCAAGCACGCGGTGCTCGGCTTCACCGACACCCTGCGCGAGGAGTATCGCGGGTCGGGCGTGCGGTTCTCGGCGGTGTTGCCGACACTGACGAAGACCGAGCTGGGCGCCGGGGTGAAGGGCAACTGGTTGTTGAAGCCCGCCGAACCGGAGCAGATCGCCGCGGCGATCGAGGGGTTGATCGGATCGCCGCGCTCGAAGGTGCGGGTGTCGGCGTTCGCGGGCTATCTGTCCCGGTTCGTGAACCTGCTGCCCGAGGCCGTCGGTGACGGTCTCGGGCGGGCGCTGGGGTCGAGCACGGTCTTCCTCGACGATGTCGACAGGTCGGCGCGGCGCGCCTACGAGGAACGCGCTCGCGAGAACTGAACATCCGGAATCCGGCCGCGCGAGCACGGCTCGCCGCGGCCGGAATCCGCACACCGAAACCTCTTTGTGACGAAAGTCACTGTGTCGCAGCCCTTCCGGCGCGAACAGAGGTCAGCGGTCTGTTTCATCGCTCGCCCGCGCCGTCGGGACGCGCGCCACATCGCGCCGAATCGTGTGAATCCGGACGCATTTCCGCTGGTCAACCGCCCAGCAGTCGCACGCCCGCCGCTCAGCGTCCGGTGACCGCGCACCAATGACGCCTCAATGGTGCAGCGCACCATGTCAGGCCATATGCTGTGCATTACCAACCTGGTGACTGTTTTGATCCACCTCCGCGAACTTCCTTGCCCGTTTTGGCTGGATTTTCCCGACCGATTCTGATAGCAAGGTGCTATGGACCCGCATTTGCGCGATCTGCGGTATTTCGTCGCCGTCGCTGAGGAACTGCATTTCACCAACGCCGCCCAGCGGTTGCACATCGCTCAGCCGACGTTGTCACGCCAGATCCGCCAGCTCGAACGCCAGCTCGACGTGGTCCTGTTCGACCGCAACCAGCGCAGTGTCGCCCTCACCGTCGCCGGTAAGGAACTGCTCGAAGGCGCACGCAAGATCCTCGAGCTGTGGGAGGTGACCAACGTCTCCCTGCAGGAAGCAGGCGAAGTGCTGCGCGTCGGTATCCAGTCCGCGCTCGGCCGCGGCCTGCTCAACGACCTGGAGAGCGCCAGCGGCCACCGCCTCGCCCTGCACGCCGCCTCCTGGAACGACCCGTCCAGCGGCCTGGCAGGCCGTCAGGCCGACCTGGCCCTGGTGTGGCTGCCGCTGCCCGACCCCAACCGCTACCGCTGGCAGGTGCTGCGCACCGAGCCGCGCTGGGTGCTGCTGCCCGAGACCCACCCGCTCGCCGAGCAGGAGACGATCGAGTTCGCCGATCTGCTCGACGAGCCGTTCATCGCCCTGCCGACCGAGGCGGGCGCGGTCCGCGACTTCTGGCTCGGCAACGACGCCCGCGGCGGCCGGGCCGCCAAGATCGGCGCCGAGGCCGCCACCCCGGAAGACAAGCTCGAGGCCGTGAGCCTCGGCCTCGGCGTATGCCTGCTGGCCGAGAACAACGTCCCGATGTACCGCTGGCCCGGCCTGACCGCGCGCCCGGTCGCCGGTCTCACCCCGTGTGAGCTGGCGGTGGCGTGGCGGGCCGACGACACCCGCCCGACCATTCTGGAATTCGCCGGTCGCGCCGTCGACGGTGGTTTCTCCGAGCCGCAGCCGGTGCAGACCCCGATCGCGGTCTAGTTCGTCAGCTCCAGTTGGGCGGCGAGGCCGAGCAAGGTGGCCTCGCTGCCCGGCGGACCGGCCAGTTGCGCCGCGAGCGGGGTGTGCGCCTCGGGATGGGTGCCCATCGGCACCGACGCGGCGGGCCAGCCGACCAGATTCCAGATGCCGGTGAACGGCGCGTAGCGCGCCGAGGCGAGGACATTCGCGATCCAGCCGCGCCCGCTCCACTGTTTGGCCTTGGGCGGCGGCGCCGCGAGCGTCGGCGTGATCACCACGTCGAAGTTCTCGAAGAAGTCGACAAGTCCGGCCTCGATCCGGTCGACCTGGTTCGGCCGCACCAAGCCCAGCCGCCGGATCAGCCTGCCCAGCGCGAGGTGCCGTTTGGTGCGGCGTTGCAGCAGTTCGGGGTGCGGTAGCGCCGCGGCGTCGGCCAGGCCCGCGCTGGGCCAGCGCAGCATCATCGCCAGCGCCGTGTCGCCGTAGGGCAGTTCGACCGGCTCGACCAGGTGCCCGGCCGCCGCCGCCCGCGCACCCGCGGTGCGCGCTGCCGCCGTCCAGTGCCGATCCATCCGGACCAGTCGCGACGGCGGAGCCACGGCGAGTCCGATGCGTAGTCGCTGCGGAGCGCGTAGCTCGGCCAGATCGGAGCGTCCCGCCAGCACCGACAACGCCAGCGCCGCGTCCGACACCGTCGTCGCGAGTACGCCGTTCTCGGCCATGCCCGCCCAGGAATCGACGCCGATATCCGCGGGCACCACCTGACGACCCGGCTTGATCCCGAAGACGCCGCAGGCCGCGGCGGGCACCCGGATCGAGCCGAGCCCGTCGTTGCCGTGCGCGATCGGCACCAGCCCCGCGGCCACCGCGGCGGCCGCGCCACCCGAGGAGCCACCGGCGGTCCGGCCGACATCGCGCGGATTGCGGGTGACGGTCCCGTCCTCGTCGGTCGTCGCCCACAGGCCGAGTTCGGGCATCGCCGTCACCCCGACGACGATCGCGCCCGCGGCCCGCAGCCTGGTGACCACCGGATGGTCGGCGGGCTCCGGCTCGGCCGGACTGGCCGCCGACCCGGCCCGCAGCGGCACACCGGCGACCGCGATGTTCTGCTTCACCGCCACCGGCACGCCTGCCAGCGGCAGCTCGTCCAGATCGTCGCGGGCGGCCAGCTCCAGCGCCTCGGCGCGGGCCTGTTCGGCGCGCACGACGGTGAACGCGTCGATCTTGCGATTCTCCGAGGAGATCCTGGTCAGTGCCTCGGTCACCACGTCGAGGGGCGTGATGGTGCCCGCGCGTACCCGGGCGGCCAGCGCCGCCGCCGGGCCGCCGATGGGGTATTCGTCGGCAGGTGGGTGGGAAGGGTTCATCGCCACCTCAGCGTCCGTCACGCCGTCGTCGTCGACGGACTCCCATGCTACCGCTGTGAGGTCATCGTGCATGTGCGGATTCGCCCCCGTCGCATGGTCGTCGAAATTCGGGTGATCTGCTCTCGAGGCGCAAGTTATCATTCGGGTACGGCTCGGGGGCCGATGGTGTCGGGTGTGGCGGAAGGAATTTCGCTCCGATCCGCGCGAACCTTAGGTCGGTTGATGATCGATAAGACCGGAAGCGACGAACTGCCCGACGCGAGCGCCGGACGGTCGGCAAACGTGCGCGGCGACATGGTCGACGCGTTCACCCAGGCATGGGGTTCCGCGGCCGGTCAGCCGCCCGATATGGCCGAATTCCTGCCCGACGCGCGGACCCTGCGCAGGCAGGCGCTGCACGAACTGATCCGCATCGATCTGCGCAATCGATGGCTGCACCACACGGGCGCCGATGTCACCCGCAAGCGCCTCGCCCACTACTGCGCCGAGTTCCCCGAACTCGATCCGGCGACGCTGCCCGCCGGGCTGGTGTTCGAGGAGTTCGTGATCCGCAGGCACAGCGGCGAGCGCGTCGACCCACGCGACTGCCTGCGCGAATACCCGGATCAGGCGCCCAGCCTGCGCGCTCTGCTCAACGCCGACGAGCTCGAGCAGAGCACCCATCGCACCGACGACCCCGATCCGACGGTGAACCAACCGCCCGATCCCACTCGTACTACCCAGGTGACCACGCCCGAGCTCGACCTCACCGCGACAGCGACCTCGGCGGCGACCGCGACCTCGGTGGCGACCGCCGCAGCGTCGTCGCCGGGCGCGTTCGAGCCACTGGACCGGATCGAGATCGGCCAGCGCATCGGCGATTTCGAGCTGCTGACCGGCCTGGGCACCGGGGCGTTCGCCCGAGTCTTCCTGGCCAGGCAGACCTCGATGCAGCGGCTGGTCGCGGTGAAGATCTCCGCCGACCGCGGCACCGAACCGCAGACCCTGGCCCAGCTCGACCACGACTACATCGTGCGGGTGTTCGATCAGCAGTTGCTCGACACCGACGACACCGCGCCGTCGGGCGCCCGCCGCTTGCGCCTGCTCTACATGCAATTCCTGCCCGGCGGCACCCTGCTCGGACTCCTGCGCTGGGTGCGCGCGACCCCGCCCGACGAGCGCAGCGGCAAACTGCTGCTCGACGCGGTCGACGCGGCCATGGAGGAGAAGGGCGAGATCCGCCCGACCGATTCGAGCGTCCGCGCCGAGCTGGCCGCGCTGAGCTGGCCGGAGACCGTCGCGTGGCTCGGCAGGCGGCTCGCCGAGGCCCTCGACTACGCGGCCACGCACGGCGTACTGCATCGCGACGTGAAACCGGCGAATGTCCTGCTGACCGCGGAGGGTGTGCCCAAGCTGGCCGACTTCAACATCAGCTTCAGCCGCACCGTCGCCGGGACCAGCCCGGTCGCATATTTCGGCGGCTCGCTGTCGTACATGTCCCCAGAGCAGCTCGAGGCCTGCCATCCCGGGCTCGGCCGCACCGCCGCCGACCTCGACACCCGCGCCGACATCTATTCGCTCGGCGTCGTCCTGTGGGAGCTGCTGACCGGCGCGAAGCCGTTCGACGACAGCACCGCCGAGGCCGCGGGCAGCGGCGACGAGACCACCCTCGAGGCGATGCTGGAACGGCGCACCAGCGGCGTCGACCCGGTCGCGCTCGACCGGGTGCCCGCGGACTGCCCGTCCGCGCTGCGCCGGGTCCTGCTGACCTGCCTAGAACCCGACCGCGCGCACCGCTGGCCCGACGGCGCGGTGCTGGCCAAGCAGTTCGACCTGTGCCTGGACGAGCGCGCGCGAGACCTGACCGACCCGCCGCCGAAGAGCTGGCGGCTGCAGCTGCGCCGGTTCCCGTTGCTGGCGATGGTGGTGGCCATCGGCATCCCGAACGCGCTCGCTTCCTGGTACAACATCATGCACAACGAGACGCTGGTCGTGAGCAGACTCAGCGAAGCCGCGCAGCAATCGTTCGTGGTGATCACCACCGCGGTGAACCTGGTGTTCTTCCCGATCGGCACGGTCGTGCTCATCTATCTGGCCAGGTTCGTGCTCTCGGTCCCCCGCGGCATGCGGCACGACAGGCGCTACGATCCGGCGACGCTGCGCCGCACGAGACACGACACCCTGCGGGTCGGCGACCGTGCGGTGATCGTCACGAGCTCGCTCTGGGCCCTGTCGAGCGTTACCTTCCCGATCTCCCTGCACCTGGCCGCAGGCGACGTCCCCGCCCGCGCCGTCATCCACTTCCTGGCCTCGCTGCTGGTCTGCGGCGCGATCGCGGCCGCCTACCCGTTCTTCCTGGTCACCTTCTACATGGTCCGCTGCATCTACCCGATCTTCCTGCGGCACGGCGAGATCAGTGCCGACGACAACGCCTGGCTGCTCGCCCTGAGCCGCCGCTGCACCTGGTACCTCGCGGTCGCCGCGTCGGTGCCCTTGCTCGCCGTGGCGGGCGTGACCTTCCTGCCGCCCGGCGACATCCCCGAGGTGATCCTCGCCGTCCGGGTGCTGTGTGTCGGCGGCATCATCGCCTTCATCGGCTCCTACGTGCTGTTCCGTGCCCTCGAAGCCGACCTTGCCGCACTGGAGCGGGTCGTCAGCTGACCCGATGAACCCCGCGGCCGTCCGCGGCCGTATCCCCGAATGTGAGCTCGACACGCACCACCGAGGTGACCAGGCCCGCGCTCGACCGCACCGCCACCGCGCACCCGACCGATCGCCGTGGGCTCGACCGGATCGAGGTCGGCACGCGAATCGGTGATTTCGAGCTGCTCACCGAGCTCGGCTCCGGCGCGTTCGCCCGCGTCTTCCTGGCGCGGCAGCGGGCGATGCAGCGCCTGGTTGCGGTCAAGATCTCCGCCGACAGCGGCAGCGAGCCACAGACCCTGGCCCAGCTCGACCACGACTACATCGTGCGCGTGTTCGACCAGCAGCTGCTCGACGCGCCCGCCGACGACTCGCCCCGGCTGCGGATGCTGTACATGCAGTTCCTGCCCGGCGGGACGCTGCTCGACGTGCTGCGCTGGGTCCGCGCGACCCCGCCCGAAGAGCGCACGAGCGGCCTGCTGCTCGACGCCGTCGACGCGGCCATGAAGGAGAAGGGCGAGATCCGCCCGACGGACTCGGCGATGCGCGCCGAGATCGCAGGCCTGAGCTGGCCGGAGACCGTCGCGTGGCTGGGCGCCAGGCTGGCCGCCGCGTTGCAGCACGCGGCGGGCCACGGCGTGCTGCACCGCGATGTGAAGCCGGCCAATGTCCTGCTCACCGCCGAGGGCGTGCCCAAGCTCGCCGATTTCAACATCAGCTTCAACCGCTCGGCGGGGACCAGTCCGGTGTCGTACTTCGGCGGCTCGCTGGCGTACATGTCCCCGGAACAGCTCGAGGCCTGCCATCCGGGTCGCGATCGCAACGCCGCCGACCTCGACACCCGCGCCGACATCTACTCGCTCGGCGTCCTGCTGTGGGAGCTGCTGACCGGCGCGAAACCGTTCGACGACACCACCGTGCCCGACGACGACCTGCACCCCGAGCGCGCACTGGACGCGGCCCTGGCCCGCCGCAACGCGGGCGTGGATGTCGGCCAGGTGCCCGCCGACTGCCCGGCCGCCCTGCAACGGATACTTCTGACATGCCTGGCCGCCGACCGCGCCGACCGCTGGTCCGACGGCGCGATGCTGGCCGCGCAATTCGACCTGTGCCTGGACGAGCACGCCCGCGACCTCACCGACCCACCGCCGCACAGCTGGCGAATCCGGTTGCAGCCGTACGTGTTCGCGCTACTGGCGCTGTCGATCGCGCTCCCGAACGTACTGGCGGCCTACTACCAGCGTCAGCTGAACACGACGCTGATCCACAGCCGGCTCGACCCGGACACCCGCGCCACCCAGCGCGCCGTCGCCGATATCACCAACCTGATCTTCTTCTCGGCGGGCGGGGCGACCCTGATCTATCTGGGCAGAAGACTGCTGACCATTCCACACCAATTGCGCACCGGTCGGCGCTGCGATCCCGAGACCCTCGACCAGGCCCGCCAGGACTGTCTGCGACTCGGCAACCGGGCCGTCGCGGTGGTGTTCGTGCTGTGGATGGCGGCCGGGGTGATCTACGCGGTCACCATCGGGTTGGCCGACCACGATCTGCCCGCGCGCACAGCACTGCACCTGCTGCTGGTGTCGGCGATCTGCGCCGCCATCGCCATGACGTACCCGTACTTCTTGATCACGGTGTACCTGGTGCGCTGCGTCTATCCGATGTTCCTGCACCACGGCCAGGATTTCCGCAGCGACGGCAAGTCGCTGACCGTGCTGGCCACCCGGTGCCGCAGCTACCTGGTTGTCGCGGCGTCCATCCCGCTGCTCGTCGTCGCCAGCGCGACGTTTCTGCCGGTCGCGGACCTGCTGACGACGCTCACCCCGCTCCGCACGATCTGCGTGGGCGGGATGATCGGTTTCGTCGTCTCCTACATCCTGTTCCGGATCATCGAATCCGATATCCGGGCACTACTGCGCGTAACCGGATCACGGACACCGGGTCAGGAGTAGACCTTCGGATCGAGGGTGCCGATGTAGGGCAGGTCGCGGTAGCGCTCGGCGTAGTCGAGGCCGTAGCCGACGACGAATTCGTTCGGGATGTCGAAGCCGACGTGCGCGACCTCGACGGGGGTGCGCAGCGCGTCGGGCTTGCGTAGCAGGGTGACCACTTCCAGCGAGGCCGGGTTGCGGGTGGCCAGGTTGCGCAGCAGCCAGGACAGCGTCAGACCGGAGTCGATGATGTCCTCGACGATCAGCACATTGCGGCCCGCGATGTCCTTGTCCAGGTCCTTCATGATGCGCACGACACCGGAGGACGAGGTGGACGAACCGTAGGACGACACCGCCATGAACTCGAGCTGGGTCGGGATCGGCAGCGCCCTGGCGAAGTCGGTCATGAAGAAGATCGCGCCCTTGAGGACGCCGATCAGCAGAAGGTCGCCCTCGGGAGCGTCGGGTGGGTACCGCTTGGCGACGAGCTCGGCCAGCTCTTCGATCTTGGCCTTGATCTGGTCTTCGGTGATCAGCACCGATGCGATGTCGTCTCCGTACACGGAAGTGGGTGTCCCTTCGGTGGTCATGTGGCATCGTTTCGCGGCTGCTCGCGTACCGTCAGCGTGCCATGCTCGCGCGCCACGACCAACCTGTGGTCCCTCCCACCGCCCGCCACCGCGACGCCGCCCTGCCCGCGCCAGTTGCTCACCAGCTCGTCGATCGCTTGTAAATGGGCGTTCAGCAAGCCGCTCACGCCCTGTTCGGCGAGCCAAGCCCTGATCGTCCTACGCCGCAGAGCCGGTGCGGCAGTGGCCAGAATCTCGACCGACAGTGCTGGTCGATCACTGTCGCCGGGGCCACCGGCGCCCGCGCTCGCCGCACGCAGCAGGTCGGCGGTGAGCACGTCGAGCACCTCGCCATCGGCGCGAAGTTGATCCGCCGTCCGCGCCAGCGCCCGCGCCACCCCGCCCCCGAGCACGTCCTCGAGCAGCGGCAGCACTTCGGTCCGCACCCGCACCCTGGTGTACGCGGGATCGAGGTTGTGCGGGTCGTCCCAGGGTTCGACACCGAGATCGGCACACATCCGCACGGTCTCCGCCCGCCGGACACCGAGCAACGGCCGCCCCCACGGCGGATTCCACGCCGACATCCCGTGAATGGACCGCCCACCCGACCCACGCGCCAACCCGAGCAACACGGTCTCGGCCTGGTCGTCGAGCGTGTGCCCGAGCAACACCGGCCTACCCGCCCGCACCGATTCCAGCGCCGCATACCTGGCCACCCGAGCCGCCGCCTCGACCCCGCCGTCACGCCCGACCTCGACCGGCAGAACCCGCGCTTCCACGCACCCCAGCGCGAGCGCCTGCTCGGCCGCCCGCGCTGCCACCTCCCCCGACCCGTCCTGCAACCGGTGATCCACGACGACAGCCGTCACGTCCCCCGCCTCGACGACAGCCGCGGCAACCAACGCCAGCGAATCAGCTCCCCCGGACAACCCGACGACAACCGGCATCCGCCCACCCCGCGCCGCAACCCACTCCCGAACACCGCGCCGCACCGACAGAACAGCCGACGTCTCAGGCAGCCGCACTGTTCCGCCTCTCCGCGAATTCAGGCCAGACCCGCCTGCCACCAGAGTTGCGTCGGCGGCTGACAGTGATCAGATGGGCAAGTTTGCCCGTACCCGGTGAGTTACCCATGTCCGCACGTTGTTGTCAGTTGTTCGGGCGGGCTACAGCACTCTATTGATCCAGCGCTCTGGGTCATCTACCTCGTCGAGCCGGGGCAGAGTCTCCGCGTTGGTCCACACCGTGTTGAACTCCGCCACCCCGACCCGCTCGACCACCGCATCGACGAACTTCTTCCCCCGCACATACTGCGCGACCTTCGCATCCACCCCGAGCAGCGCCCGCAGCAATCGCTGGATCGGATTGGTCGGCTTCTTCCTGCGCTGGTCGAAGGCGGAGCGGATGTCGGCGACGGTGGGCACCACGGTGGGTCCGACCGCGTCCATCACGTGGTCGGCGTGGCCTTCGAGCAGGGTGCCGAGCATGAGCAGCCGGTCGAGGGCCTCGCGCTGCGGTGGGGCCTGGGCGGCGCGCAGCAAGCCCACGATCCCGCGGCTGTTGGGGTCGTCGGCGGCGTCACCGTTGCGCCGCGCCCGCACCTCGGCGATCAGCCTGCTCAGCATCTCGCTCATCGGTTCCTCGCCGACCTCGCTGAGGATGTCGACATTGGTGCGCATGTAGTCGGTCAGCCACGGCGCCGAGGAGAACTGCACCCGGTGGGTCACCTCGTGCAGGCAGACCCACAGCCGGAAATCGGACGGGTCGACGCCGAGCGCCCGCTCCACGCTGAGGATATTGGGCGCGACCAGCAGCAAGGTGCCGTCCTCGCCGGTGAACGGGTCGTACTGGCCGAGGATCGCGGTGGACAGGAACGCCAGCATGGTCCCGGCTTGCAGCCCGGCGGGCTTGCCGACGAATCTGCCGACCGGGGTGGTGGTGTCGGTGCCGGTGAGCACGGCCATCGAGTCGGCGGCGGCGGTTATCCAGCCTGGCCGGTCGACGATCCTGGCCTCGGGCACCGGCCGGTCGTCGAGCAGTCCGCTGACCTCACGCACCGGCCCTTCGGCCCGCACCGAGGCGGTGGCGAGCTCGGCGACGACCTGTTCGGCGGTCTGCCGCGAGGTGCGCGGCCCGGCCGGCGCCAGCACCGCGCCCGTGCGCGCGGCGAGCCGCCAGTCGACGGCACCGCTGAATCCGGAGGTCGTGCGCCCGGTCTTGTCGTCGGTCATCGCCACCCGCTCTCAGGAGCATCCGCAGTTGCGCAGGGTGCCCGCGACCGCGTCGAGCGCGGGCCTGCTGACCTCCGGCAGTCGGTCGTTGGACATCAGCGCGAAGGTCAGTACCCGTCCGTCACGGTCGAGCACATACCCGACCAACGCGCTCGCGACGCTCAGAGTTCCGGTCTTGGCACGCACCCAGCCTGCGCCCGACCGGTTCTGGGTGACGAAGCGCGGCGCCAGCGTCCCGGTGCCGCCGGCGACCGGCAGGTCGTCCAGCAGCGGCGCGAGAGCCGCTGCGCGCGGATCGTTTTCGGGCCTGGCCTGGGTTCCCGCCACCGTAGAATCGCCGGTCGGCTTGGCCGCGGTCGCGATGATCGAGTCGAGCAGGCGCGGCGGCACCCGGTCGTCGACCGAGAGGCCGCTGTTGTCGGCCAGGTGCAATCCGGCGACGTCGAATCCCGCGGTGGTCAGTGCCGCGGTCGTCGCCGCGACCGCACCGGCGAAGGAGGCTTCGCGTCCGGTCGCCACGGCCAGTTCCCGCCCGATCGTCTCGGCGAGCACATTGTCGGAGTGGATCATCATGTCGTGCAGGCGAACTCGCAGCGGCGCCGATTCCACCTTCGCGATCTCGGCGCCGTTGTGCGCGGCCTGCCCGACCCGCACCGCGGCGGGGTCGACGCCGAGTTCGGCGGCCAGCGCCCGCCCTGCCTCCAGAGCGGGGGTGGAGGTGCGCGGCGAGTAGTCGGCCGACGGATCGAACCGGCCGCCGTCGAGCATGATCGGCTCGATCGGGGTGATCGAGCCCTCCGGGATGTCGATCGGGTCCCAGCCGGCGGCCATGGTCGGCCCGGTGTAGGCGGAGGTGTCGACGACGATCGCGTTCACCTGCCTACCGGACGCCTTGACCTGCGCGGCCAGATCCGCGATCCGGGCGCCGTCGGTGTAGTACCCGCCGTCGGCCCTGGTGGTCAGCGTCGGATCACCGCCCGCGACGAGCACCAGTTCTCCCGGCGCGCCGGCGACGACCCTGGTCGGCACCCGCTGATCGTCGGGCAGCGTGAGCAGCGCGGCGGCGACCAGCATGACCTTGGCCGTCGAGGACGGAATCATCGCCTTGGCCGGCTCCTGGCTCCACAGCACAACGCCGCTGGTCGGATCGGTCACCTGACCGGCGAAACTGCCCAGGTCGGGGCTGCCGACCACCGGCGCGAGCGCGGCGGCGATCCCGGCCGCCGTCGGCGCGGGCGCGTCCGACCTGGCCGGCGTCACCTGCGCGGCGGCCGCCTTGCCCCGCGGCGGCTCGGCGACCGTCAGTCCTCCGTGCCGGAATTCCGGTGACCACGGTTTCGCGATCGCCGCGAACCCGCCCGCGATCACCAGCACCGCGACGACCACCGCGGACAGCCAGATCCACAGCGTCGATCGGCCGCCCCGCGATCCCGTCTTTTCGGCGTTTCGATCGATCACGACCGTCGGTGCTTCGTTGCTATAGGGCGGATGACCCGTTCCGCGCTGATCCATCAGGCCACCCGGCCGGCCGGAATCTCGAACCTTGACATCAACGCCTCACCGATCCTCGACTGTCTCGCCCGACGCGCTTCGACTGCGCGCTGAGCCGCCTGCCGCACCGGTGTTCCAGCACACCACACTATCCTCGTTGCGCAACGGTTCCCCAGAACGATCTGGCGAGTCGGCAGACCGCACTCGAACGAGCAAGGAGATGGCGTGGAGTTCGACGTCACCATCGAGATCCCCAAGGGTTCTCGGAACAAGTACGAGGTCGATCACGAGAGCGGCCGGGTCAAGCTCGACCGGTACCTGTACACCTCCATGGGCTACCCGGCCGACTACGGCTTCATCGAGAACACCCTCGGCGAGGACGGCGATCCGCTGGACGCGCTGGTGCTGCTGCCCGAGTCGGTGTTCCCCGGCGTCATCGTCGAGGCCCGCCCGGTCGGCGTGTACCGGATGACCGACGAGGCAGGCGGCGACGACAAGGTGCTGTGTGTGCCCGCGGGCGACCCCCGCTGGGATCACATCCAGGACCTGGCCGATGTCTCGGAGTTCGAGCTGTCCGCGATCAAGCACTTCTTCGAGCGCTACAAGGACCTCGAGCCGGGCAAGTTCGTCCAGGGTTCGGAGTGGCTGGACCGCGCCGAGGCCGAGAAGATCATCGACGAGTCCTTCACCCGCCTGAAGGAATCCGGCCACTGAGCTGACAGTGCACGAGAAACGGGAAGTCCGAACCAGGTTCGGGCTTCCCGTTTTCGTTGGGCAGGGCTGCGGTGGATCAGTACCAGATGAAAAGATCCCAGCCGTCCCAGGCCTCGGTGCACTCCCAGTAATAGCCGCCGGTGTAAGGCGACTCGCCGTCGGCACGACAGGCGGTCAGCGTGGCGTAGGTGCCGTAGTAGGTGCCGACCGGGCCCGCGGCGGCATTGCCCGCGGCGACCGTCGACACCCCGGCGACGGTCGCGACAGCCAGCAGTCCGGCGGCGATGGTGGATTTGATGCGCATGTCGTGTGCTCCTCTGTGCTCGTTTCGACGTCTTGAACGGTATGGGCGCACCGACGCCGAAACGGGGGGCCTTGCCGCAAGACCCCCCGTGCGCTATACCTTGGAAAGGGAGGCCGGTCGGCCAGGGTCGTGACCGCCGACCTCTCGTCCGCCGACGGGCCCGCACTGGCCGCGGCCGGGATCGACACCC